>JABWBV010000410.1 GCA_013359445.1 Anaerolineales bacterium
GTTCGGGTCCGGGGTGTGCGTGAGGGTGGGGGTCAGCGAGGGCGGGAGCGTGGCAGTGGGGGAGGCGGTGAAAGTTGGGGGAGGGGTATGGGTGTTGGTCGGAGAAGGGCCAGGGGTGTGCGTTTGGGTGATCGTTGGGGTTTGGGTGGGCGTGGGGCTTTGGGTGGTGGAGGGGGTGGGGGTATGTGTGGCTGTGCCCGTCGCGGTGTTGGTGGGGGTCGCAGTTTTGGTGGATGTAGGGGGTTGGGTTGCAGTGTTTGTTGGAGGTGCGGTGTTAGTCGGGGTTGGGGTTTTGGTCGCGGTGGCCGTTGGGGTGGCCGTCGAGGTGGCCGTTTTGGTAGGGGTAGGGGTAGGGGTGGGTTGACCGGGGGAGGCGTATTCAAACGCGCCCATGTCACACCGAATGTTGCCGTTGCCATCGCCATCTACGGGGCGAACGAACCCGCGTTGGTCAATCGTCAGCGGGTCTCCGGCGTCGTCGGTGCAGTTTCCCGGTTCCCCCGCGTCAATGGCCGGGCTACTCGCGAGGAGCGCGTGGGTGAGCGTTGCCCCGCCGTTGTTTTGCAAAGGGCCGAGGTCCGCACTCACGCCGAGAATGTTTCCGGTGGTGCCAACGATGGTACACCCGGACGTATCGCTGATCAGGTTGTAGCCCTGGCTGTTGAGGGTGCCGGAACAATCCGCGCTGGGGCTGGCGGGGGAACTATCCACGTTGTCGCTGAGGATCGTGTTGCGGGCATTCAGCGTGGCCGCCGAGGTAATATACACCCCACCCCCGGTTCCGGCTTCGTTGTTCGTAAAGGTGGCATTGAACAAATCGGCGGTCCCGACCACTTTCAGCCCCCCGCCCGAACCACCTGCTTCATTGCCGCTGAAGGTGCTGTTGATGATGATCACGGCGTTTTGGCTGGAAATGCCTGCCCCGTGGGAGGCGATATTTCCTTCGAGCAGGCTGGTGTAGAGCGTGATCGTTCCAAAACTATAAATGCCTCCACCGTCCAGGGTGGCCGTGTTGTTAAAAATGCGGGTATCCCTCGCGGTAAAATTTGCGCTTGTACCGGAAAGATACACCCCGCCCCCAGCTTGCGCGGTGTTGTCCCGGATCCGGCTGTTGTAGATGGTGAGGGTATTCCCCACCTGAATCCCGCCCCCAAAGTCAGTACCCGCATCTCCGTCGGAGATGGTGACATCGTGAATTTCGGTCAAGGCAAAAATGTGGAAGACGCGGTCAATACTGTTGCCAGAGATGATGGTGACGGTTTTGCCCGCACCCTGGAGGATCAGGTCATCGGTCACATCCAAATCGCCCGTGAGGCTGAGGTTTTCGCCTGTCCCCGGCAGGGTGAGGATGTAATTTCCGGCGGGGAGGTTGATGGTGTCGGTACCATTCCCGGCGGGGCAGGCATCGACGGCGGCGTTGATGTTCGCGGCGCGGATGGCCTCGCGCAGGGAACAGTCCCCGTCATTGTTGAGTTCATCCGTCGGGGTGGTAACGGTGATGTTCGCGGCCCGCGCGGGGTGGAAGCCCCCATACAACGCGGCCAGGAGGACGAAGCCAACCAACAGAAGAAGTTGTCCGAGACGTTTCATGGTTCAATCCTGCTTGGGGAAATGCCCACTGCCGAGGGACAACGATTCGCTGAGGGCATTTTTGACCTCGCTCACACCGCACGCTTTGCCGATTTTGCTGAGGATTTTGCACGTGATGAAGAAGAAGAGGAAGATTTGGATAAGGCCGAGAAAGGTTTCTAACATGAGGTTACTCCGAGGGGGTGGTTTCGTCCGGTTCCAGGGGAAGGGTTTGGGCCAGGACTTCTTTGAGTTTTTGGGGAGAATCGAAATAGGCGATGTGTTCCGAGCCAGCTTGTTGGAGCGAGCCGGAAAGCCTGTGTTCCGGGGATTCTTCCTGCGAGGGCATCACCGATTCCAGGCGAACACGAAGAATGAAGGTGAGATATTGCGTAGGCATTGAATTTCTCCCTGATTGTAGAGGGCGGGTATCGCGGCGTTATCGGGCGCGCGAAGGGATTTCCGGCTGTTGTGACAAAACCGCCGGGAAAAAGCCCCCGTTTTTGGGTTGGAAAATGCAAAAGGGAAAACTATTGTGACAAAATTGCCCCGAAATTTGAGGAAAATTGGGATAAGTTTATGACCCGCATCCTTCGACTGCGCTGGAGTTGAGTCACTTGCGCGTTCGGGTTAATTCCCGCTCAGGATGCTACAGCCAAATTTTTCGCGGAAGTAGCACGTTGAGCGGAGGGGGGAGCGGAGGCTTTGCGTAGTCGAACCCCGTAGTCGAAACGTGCGGGGCCGTCTACTTCCTCTTCCTCGTCGGCGGGCGGGGGAGGTCTTCAGCGAGGGCTTGCATGTCGCGGAGGATCGTCCGGCGGCTGACGTTCAACGCGTGGGCCAAATCATCGTCGGTGGGGGCGGCCCCGCGCGCTTCCGCTTCTTGCAGGAGACGTTTGAGCCGGTGCAAGCGTTGGTCCGTCTTGTCGGCAAACGCCTCATCTTCGGGGGCGTGAATCGTCCAGGTTACCTCCACCCATTCATCCTCGCGCAACGTGCGCCCCAACGGAGCCTCGCGGCGGGCGAGACGCACGGTTTGCATGCGCGGCTCCCCATGCCGTTGATCGTAGGCAAACACAATCGCCCGGTTGAGCGGCACGCGGGTAAAAAAGCCGCGTCGCCGTTCCACGTCCTGAATGGCGCGCGCCTGCCGTTGGAGTTCGGCATATGTCGCATCCAAAATAGTGTCTGCCTCAGCCCGCATTTCCAGGCCGATGAACAACTGGTACATCCCCCACAAAGCTTTTTGCATTTTTTCTCCAATCGGAAGCTCTTCCCGAAACATCGCCCACCCGGTCGCGGCGCAGGCTTCCGCGCGGGTGCGGTCCCCAATCGTCAGGAAAGCCAAGCCCAGGTAGGCCCCGCTTTTCAACTGTCCGAGCCGGTCCGTTTGCTCCACCCAGGCGGCTCGCGCCGCTTCCAGAAGGGGGATCGCCTCCAGGGGTTGTTCGAGCCGTTGGAGCAGGATGCCCAGGTCCTGTTGCACGACTGGGAGTTCGTATTTTCCATGCTCAGGGGGAATGCTGGCCATGGCGGTTTGGTAAAGACGTTGGGCTTCCGCATCATCGCCCTCTTCTTCGGCAATTAGTCCCAACGTGGCATCCGAAAACACGGTGCTGGCGTGAGCCGCTTTAAAATCATCCCTGGCCTGGCGGATCAGATGCCGCGCGGGGGTGTATTCGCCCAAATTGTAAAAAGCTAACCCCTGCAAGTGCCGCAAATACCCAATGCTGTACCGATTCTCCAACGCCTCAGCCCTGGGTAACACCTCCTCTGCCGTGCGAATGACCTGATCCCACGCGCCCAGGTCGTAATAGGCCGTGACCATGTTCGAGAGGGTTTCCACCTCCCCCATCCGCGCCCCGCTCCGGCGATTGACCGCGAGGGCTTCCTCCAACCACTTCAACGATTCGGCAGGCAAGCCTGATTCTCTGGCGCAAATGCCCAACCCGCGCAGGGCGCGCGCCTCCAAAACCGGTTCCCCACAGGCGCGGGCCAGTTTGAGGGCTTTGACGTAATGTTTGCGGGCAGATACCACGTCGCGGCGGTGTGTAAAATTCATCCCTATCTGGATAAAAATTTCGATCTCGGTTGTGTGGGCGTTGAGTTGCCGCGCCAGCGCCAGGGCCTTCCGTGAAATCGCTTCTCCTTCGGCGAATTGATAGCGCAGGGTAAGCGCGCCTCCCAGGGCGACGGAAGCCTGGAGTTGCAGGGGCTTATCCCGAAGTTGTTGGGCGGCGCGCAAGGCCTCTTCCAACACAGTTTGCATCCGCACCCGCTCCCCCAACACCTCGCAAGCCTGGGCCAGGGCGAGCAGGATTTCGATGCGTTCCTGTGTGGGATGGGGGGATAAAAACGTAAGGGCGCGCTCGTAGGCGGATTGCGCCTCCCGGAAAGCCAACCGCGCGAGGTCCTGATCCCCCGCGCGGCGGTATACCCCGGCGGCTTCCTCTCCCAACCCCGCGCGGTCCAGGTGAAACGCCAGGGCACGAACATTGTCCGGTTCGAGAGATTGGTAGGCGCGGGCGGCGCGGGCGTGGAGGGCGGGCAAGTTGGCGGCGGGGATTTCGTGATAGATCGCCGTGCGGAGCAGGTCGTGCAGAAACGTAAAACCGGAGGGGGAAGGCTGGAGCCAATGCCGGGCCACCAACTCCTCGCTGAGGGGAGCTAAACCCAACGGGGAGACCGCCACCATGTTCGCCCACAACCGGAAGGGAAGATCCTCCCCCAACACGGCGGCGCACGCCAATGCGTCCCACGCCCCGGGTGAAAGTTCGCTGATCCGGTTTGCGGGAGAAAGTTGAGCGGTGGGGGCGGCGCGGGGTTCGGCAAGCCACGTCTGGATGTGGAAGGGGTTGCCCCCGGTCAGGGCGTGGAGCATCTCTGGGGCCGGGGCGTCCGGGACGAGTTCAGCCACTTCGGCCACGGTGAGCGGTGGGAGGGGGATGATTTTCAGCAGGCCGGTTCGGTCCCATGTTTGCAGGGTTTCCCAGCCCTGTGTGTTTTCGATTTCCGCCCGGCGATAGGCCAGTATCAGCAGGTTGCCGTTTTGCACAAATGGGGGGGCAAAAGTTTGTAAACAAGTCCAGAGCGCGGGGGACCCCCATTGCATATCGTCCAATACCAGGACAAACGGTCCGAAGCGTCCCAACACCCCGCCGAACGTTTGTAAGGCATTGGTCAGGGTTTGAGGCGTGGGGCCGGGGCCGGGGGGGATGGGCCAGGTAGGAAGCAGGGGGGCCAACGCGGTCAGAAATTCCGCGCCGAGGAGGGGTTCCAGCGGCGCGGCGTGTGGGCTGTTGAGCCAGGGGGCCAGCGCGGATGCAAGCGGGGCAAACGGAGAGGCGGAAGGTGTTTCCCTCGCGAGACCGTGCAAGACGGTGGCCCCGCGCCAGCGTGCCCCCGCCATGATTTCCTGGAGAAAGTGGCTTTTGCCCATGCCCGCTTCGCCTTCCAGGGCAAGCAGACTCCCCTTACCGAGCAAGCCCGCTTCGACCGCATCCAGTGCGCCCGCGCGCTCAGCCACCCGCCCGACGAAGGGGATGGGTTCGACAGGCGGAAGGGGCGACCCCGCCAGAGTCCGTTCCCGTTCAAGTGCTTGGATGAGGTATTGGGTTTCGGGGTGGGGCGCGGTGTCCAGTTCGGTGCGGAGCAGGTCGGTCAGGTAATCGTAATGCGCCAGGGCTTCGCCGTAGCGTTGGAGCCGTCCAAGCAGGCGGAGGTAAGTTTGGTGGGCGGGTTCGTGGAGGGGTTCGGTAAGAATCAGGCGGCGGGTGGTGAGCAGGGCTTGTTGGAGGTTGCCGCGGGTTTCCTGGTGCGTGGCGAGGTTTTCGAGGGCGAAGAGGTATTGGTTGCGGCGCAGTTCGCGTTCGGGGAGTATCCACTCGTCGTAACATTCCGGGAGCAGGTCGCCCGTGTAAAGGTCGATGGCCTGTTGGAGGTCGGCGGGGTGAGGGCTGGCGGCCAGGGTGTCAAAGGCCCAGACATCTACCCAAAGGTCTTGTGTGGTGCGGAGGGCGAGGGTTTCGCTTTCGGCAATGAGCCAATCTGCGCCGAGGCTTTTTTGGAGCCGGTAGAGGGTGTCGGAGAAGTTGCGGCGGACGCGGTCGAAGGGGGTGTCTGGAAAGAGCAGTTCGGCGAGGTTTTCGCGTCGGTGGGGAAGGCGCGGGTGCAGAACCAAATAGGCCAGCAGGCTTTGGGTTTTCTCGCCGGGGAGCGGTAGGAGGGTCTGTTGGTCGTGGATACGGAGAGCGCCGAACAGGTGAATCTGGCGAGAGCGAGGGGCGAGGGGGGGCGGGTTCATGAGAATCTATATTCTAGCTGAAAGTGGGTGCTCTATTCTCCTCCTCTTTTTGGGGGATAGGTGTTCGAGGGCCTCAAATGCTCAGGCCTCGGGTTTCTTTGCGCTCGCGCAAGGAAGGGATGGTTGGGTTGAAGTATCCTTTTGGGGTTTACCCCTTTGTGTGTGAGGCATTACAATTTCGCAAGCACAAGAATTAATCAGGCCAGACTCTAAAGGGTTTGTTTGCAAGAGAGGAGCGCGTAATAATGCGCTTTTTTTTGCAAATGATTTCTTGAATCCATCGAGAAAAACCTTTAGAGTCTCCAATGAAAATCGAGCATTAATAACTATCCTGATGACGTACACTTACCTCCCCTCCCTCCTGTCCCATCTCCCCGAAATCCCCCCTGACAGTATCATCAGCCGGACGTTTTACAACGGCGATGAAATGAAGGCGATCTTGTTTGGCTTTGCCGCCGGGCAAGAGCTTTCCGAACATACGGCCGCGCGCCCTGCGATTCTCCATTTTTTGAGTGGGGACGCGCGTTTGACGTTAGGGGGGGATGAAATGGACGCGCAAGCCGGAACCTGGGTGCATATGCCTGCCAAATTGCCGCACAGTGTGTTTGCCAGGACGCCCGTTGTGATGGTGTTGTTGCTGGTGTAGCCTATACCAGTTCGTTGGGCGTGAATCCATTCTTCCAAGTTCAGTAAAAATTAAATATGCTAAAATGATTCTGTGTGTAATTATTCACCAAAGTAGAAGATTCCGAAAAAAAAGGTAGGATGGGGGGATGTACATCCCCCCATCC
>JABWBV010000411.1 GCA_013359445.1 Anaerolineales bacterium
GTGCGGGTGTGGTACCCCAGCCCCGCGCGGGTCCGGGCGGAGTTTGCGCCCCATTTCCGGCAGGTGAAACTGGTGGGGATTGGCGCGTTTTTGCCACCGTCGTATTTATCCCATTTGGTGGATCGGTGGCCGCGCGGGTTTGCACGGGCGCGCGCGTGGGAAGCTCGCTGGGGGCACCGCTTCCCGTGGAATTGGGTCAATGATCATTATCTGATCGTTTTGGAGAAAGTCGCATGAGTGAGTTAACGTTCGCGTGTCCACTTTGTCGGGGAGCGTTATCGCAAGTTCATGAGCATCTGCTCCGATGCCCACAGGATGGTAGTGAGTATTCGTCTGAGGCCGGGATTTGGCATTTTCTGCGGCCTGAACGGCGGGGATATTTTGAGCAGTTTATTGCAGAGTATGAGCTTGTCCGACGCGAGGAAGGGCGGGGAAGTGAGGGGCCAGCTTTTTATCGGGCGTTGCCATTTGAAGATTTGACGGGGAAGTTTTCGGGGGATTGGAAAATCCGGGCCAGGAGTTTTATGACCTTGCTTGGGAAAGTGATCATCCCGCTGGAAAAGGCAAGCCCATCGCTGAAAATTCTGGATTTGGGCGCGGGAAACGGCTGGTTGTCCAATCGTTTGGCCGGGCGTGGGCATTCTTTGGCGGCAGTGGATTTGCTGACCAACGGGTTCGATGGCTTAGGAGCCTACGTTTTTTATGAACGCGCGTTTGTGCCGGTTCAGGCAGAGTTTCAATTTTTACCGTTTACAGAAGGGCAATTTGACCTGGCTATTTTTAATGCCTCCCTACATTACGCCGAAAATTACCCCACCGCATTAGAAGAAGCCTTGCGGGTGCTGAAACCGGATGGCAGGGTGGTGATCCTCGACTCCCCGGTCTATCACGATCCCGAAAGCGGGAAAAAGATGGCCCAAGAACGCGAGGCCTATTTTCAAACGCGCTTTGGGTTCAAATCCAACAGCATTCCCAGCCAGCATTATTTAACTTTTCAACAGTTGGGCGCGTTGGAAAAGCAAATGGGTCTGAAATGGGAGACCTTTACGCCCTTTTACGGCGTGGGGTGGATGCTCAAACCCTGGCGTGCCTGGGTACGCGGGCGGCGCGAACCCGCCAAATTTCTGCTCATCGCCGGACAACGCCGCCAATGAACGCCCACCAACCCGCTCCCCGAAAACACGGCCTGCTCGCGCGGATGTATATCGTGTTCCTGCGGCTCCGTTTTCATCTCTTTCAACGTCATCGGTACAATCGTCTGACCGTCGAAACCCTTGCGGGGAAACCGTTTGTTATTTTGCCAGGGGTGTTTAACCCCACCCTGTTTTTTTCGAGTGCGTTTTTCGTGCAGACGTTTTCGCCGGAGCTGATCCCGCCGGGAGCCACAGTGTTGGATATGGGGACAGGATCGGGCGTGGGGGCGGTGTTTGCGGCACAGTGGGCGGCGCAGGGGACTGCGGCGCAGGGGAGTGCGGGGCGGGTGGTGGCGGTGGATGTGAACCCGGCCGCGGTGCGATGTGCCCGCATCAACGCGCTCCTGAACGGGGTGGACGACCGGGTGGAGGTCCGCGCGGGGGATTTGTTTGCCCCGGTCGCGGGGGCACAGTTCGACGTGGTGCTGTTCAATCCCCCGTACATTTCAGGGACCGCGAAAAATGATCTGGAGAAGGCGTTTTTTTCTACCGGGTTAGCGACGCGGTTTGCGACTGAGTTACGCACCCATTTGAACCCGGACGGGTACGCGTTGGTGATTCTATCGGACATCGATGCCCCGTTTGAGGCGGCCTTTTTAGCGGCATTAGCACAAGCAAATTTCTCGAGGCGGATCGTCCGGCAAAAAAAATTACCCACCGAAACGCTGACGATTTACCAGATATTGAGAGGTGCCATAATGAACGCTTCAGGGCAGAAAATGGTATAAAGGACGAAATTTATTTACGAGGCCCCACTATGCTTGAACGTTCCTGGCGCTTTACCGCGCTCAATCTTATGCTCATATTTTTACTGATCGCAGGGGTCATCTATGTTCCTCGTTTGTTAATTCCTTTCAATCCGCTTGGGCTGTTGCTTTTGGCCGCACTGGTGTATGGCATGACCGCCATGAACCGCGCCCGCAATGTGTTCAACCCACAACGCTTCCCTCTCATGCGAACCGACCCCGGAGAATTGGGTCTGCCGCCTTTTGAAGAGGTGACGTTTCAGAGCCTGGACGGGATCGAACTTTCCGGGTGGTATATTCCGTCCAAAAACCGTGCAGTGATCGTGATGGTGCATTCCGTGGGGGGGAGTCGGGTACAAATGCGGCATTATGCCCGGGCGTTGGTGGATAGTGGGTACGGGATTCTGCTGTTCGACCTGCGTGCCCACGCCCGGAGTGAAGGCTCCGTAAGTACGTTTGGATGGTTGGAGCCGAATGATTTGCTGGGGGCGGTGAAATATCTCCAAACCCGCGCGGAAATTGATCCCCAACGGATCGGGGTTTTGGGCGTGTCACTCGGCGCGCAAATCGCCTTACGCGGGGCGGCGTTATCCCCGGACATCCGGGCCGTTTGGGCAGATGGCCCCATCCCCGTCGTCTTTCGGGATCACGTGGGGGAAGCGGCTTCTCTTCGACAAGTGTTGTTGACCCCCTGGTGGGGCCTGGCCTATCGCGTACAGGAGTGGCTGACCGGTCTGCGGCAACCCGCGCCGCTCGTGGAGGTGATTGCCCAGATCAGCCCACGCCCGGTATTTGTTGTGGCATGTGGCAATGCCCGGCTGATTCAGGTCGCGCGCAAGTATTTTGAAGCGGCCAAAGACCCAAAATGGTGGTGGCAGTTAGACGATATTCCGTTTGCCAGCGGAATTTTAGAAAAAGGGGATGACTATGATTTTAAGTTGATTGGTTTTTTTAATAAGGCGTTGTAACCGACGTTCAGCGTGCGCTTGGGTGGAATTTGCCAGCGGAAATCTAAAGGGCACAATGTCACACCAATTTATGGTCATTCGTCCCTGTAAAAACTTGTGTCCAAGCCGTAAACTACGCATCAACAATTGGTAAAGTATCCCTACCGATTGTCCTTGTCTTCGGAGGCTTGTATGTTAGTGAAAGAAAGAATGAAACACCCGGTAATCACCGTTAAACCGGACATGCCCATTATGGATGTGCTGAATTTGATGAAGCGCGAAAAAATTCGCCGCACCCCCGTGGTTGATGGACATGGCAAACTGTTAGGAATTGTCTCGGATAAAGATTTGCTGAATGCGGGGCCTTCCACCGCCACTTCTTTGAGTGTGTGGGAAATCAATTATTTATTGAGCAAAATCAAAATTCAGGATGTCATGAGCAAAGAGGTCATCACCGTCCATGAAGACACCCCCATTGAAGAGGCCGCGTACATTATGGCGTCCAACAAAATTGGGGGGTTGCCAGTGGTGCGCGAGGATGGCGGGGTAATCGGGATGATTACCGAGACCGATCTTTTCAAAATTTTGCTGGAAATGATGGGGGCACGCGAACCCGGTGTGCGCCTGACCGCACTGGTCCCCGAAAAAGTAGGGGTGCTGGCGGTTGTGACCGAGGCCATTGCCAAAGAAAAAGGCAATATTGTGGCGTTGGGAATGTTTTCGGGGGATGAAAGCACCAATCGGGTGCTGACTCTCAAAGTCCAGGGGCTACCTGCCGAAACTTTGCAGGCCCTGGTTGAACCTCATGTTGAAAAAGTAACGGATATGCGAACCTGTTGCTAGATGGTTTCTCCTTTTCTCCTTTTGGGTCCACTTTGTGGCGCAACCCCCTGGTCAAACACCAGGGGGTTGTGGTTTAAGCCTGCATAGAGCGTAATGCCTCACACAGTATGGGGGAACGGCACCTGGCGCGTAATTTTCGAGCCAAAAAAGATTAGCCCGAATAAAAAAGGGTATGATATGATTTTGCCTATGAAATTGGCCGCCACTCTGACCTTTACATCCGATGTTCACCAATTGGCACGGGTGCGGGAGTTTGTCGCTACGACGGCCTTTTCCCTCACCAACGATTTGAATGCCATTGATGATTTAGTCCTTGCCCTCACGGAGGCGGTCACCAATGTGATCGTCCACAGCTATCGGCAGAATCCCGGCCCCATCCGGGTTGAGGTCGGCCTGGCACCGGACCAATTGATCATCCTCCTGACCGACGAAGGGCCACCCTACGACCCGACCGGAGCGCCCACCCCAGATACGACCCTGCCCTTAGACCAACGTCAACCCGGCGGGTTAGGCATCCACATGATGCGCCACCTCACCGATGAACTTCGTTACCAACGCACCTCAGATGGTAAAAATCAATTATCCTTAATCAAATTTATCCGAGGAGATGAAAAATGAATCTTACGGCTGAAATCGCCCTCAACCCTATCCCTGTCACGATCATCCACATGGCTGGTGATCTGGACGCCGCAACCTATCAGGAAGTGATTGCCTTTGCCAAACAACACATCCAAGAAGGTGCCAAAAATTTGTTGCTGGATATTTCTGAAATGCGTTTTATGTCCAGTTCCGGCCTGGTAGCTCTGTACAGCATCGTAACGCTCTTACGCGGGTCAACCCCTCCCAACCCCGAGGAAGGGTGGAACGCGCTCCATGCCGTTTCTCGTGAGGTCGAAAAATCGTCGGGGTTTGAAAAACACCTAAAAATCCTGCAACCTCAGCCCCGTGTCGCAAAAACCTTAACAATCACCGGCTTCGATAAATTCATCGAAGTGTTCACGGATCAACAGGCCGCGCTCGCCTCTTTCACAGAATAGGATGTCTTCATCTTTAGACTGGCTGAGTAACCTCAAACATACAGGGCAATGCAAAACCTACCCCGCCGGGGAAGTCATTTTTCGCGAGGGGGATCAGGGCGAGGTTATGTACGTGATTTTACAAGGCGAAGTCCATGTCACTCTTGAAAACGTCCCGATCAATTTTCTAAAACCAGGCAGTTTACTGGGCGAAATGGCCCTGGTAGATAACAGCCCGCGCAGTGCGACCGCAACCGCCGCAACAGACTGCATTCTGCTTCCTCTCGATCAAAACCAATTTAAATCGTTTATTCCCACACACCCGGAATTTTCTATCGAAGTCATGACGATCATGGCCCAAAGGCTCCGGCGTTTGATGGATGAAACGCTCAAACGCCAGCGGATGGAGGAAGAACTCAACATCAGCCGTCAGATTCAGTTGAGCCTCCTGCCCCGGCAGTGTCCCACCCTGCCCGGGTGGGAGATCACAGCGTTCTATCAATCTGCCCGACAAGTGGGCGGAGATTTGTACGATTTCATCCGATTGCCCAATGCCCCCCATTTGCTCCATCTCGTCATTGCAGATGTAACGGGCAAAGGCGTTCCAGCGGCGATGTTTATGGCCTTCAGCCGCACGGTCATCCGCACCGCAACCCAATTTGACACCTGCCCCGCCCAAATTTTACAACGCACCAATCAGTCCATTTTACAGGACATTCGATACCGCCTTTTTCTCAGCACCTTTTTTGCGACGCTCAACACCGAGACGGGCAAGTTGCTCTATGCCAACGGAGGGCATGAATGGCCGGTGTTGTATCGTGCGGAAACCCATCAGGTTCAAACTTTAGACACTTCAGGGCTGTTGTTAGGCGTCTTTCAAGACACTACGTTTCCCGAAGCAGAATATATGCTCGCGCCGGGAGATGTTTTGGTCTTATTTACCGATGGCATCACCGAAGCGCGAAACCAGGCGGGGGATTTATTTGGAGAAGAGCGGTTAGTCGAAATCATGTCCCACGCGGGTGAAAAATCCGCCCAACAGGTGATGGATGAAATTACTGGAACTGTCGCGGCGTTTACAGGGAACACGCCACAGGCAGATGATTTAACGCTGGTAGTCCTAAAACGTCAAAAGTGATTTAGGTACCTTTCATCCTTTTTTTCGAGACTGCCCCTGTGTAGTGTGAATAACTACAAAAAAAGTGACCGGCAAATAGGCCGGTCACTTTTTTATTCGAATTTGCCATCAGCAAGGGAACCGATGGAGCGATTAATCCCCCGCACAGTTGACAGTTTTGAGTGTCACCCCGTCTTTCAAATTGATCTCTCCGGTCACCAGACCACCACAGGCATAGTATTGGAAGGTATAGTAGCCTTTTTCCACCTCAAAAATTGTGCTGGTTCCGGCTTTAACTTCCAGGACATAAAATTGTGGGCCATCCAACGTAATCGCAAACTTGCTTCCAACCAGATTCTTTACCTTGAACTCGATGTTATTTCCGGTATCTGGCCGCCCCGATTTGGACGTACAAGAGGCGATCCGCATATCTTCATCTTTTTTCGCGATGTGAATATTCCCTACCCACAATTCACCACAGGCATAATAAGAATATTGGTAGTAACCGGGTGGGATGGTAATTTTATTCTTCCCAGGAATGACGTGATAAGAATGCACGAGATCGCTCAGGAACAGAATATCAAAAGACGAGTAGGTGTCATTTTTAACAAAGAACTGTACTCCTTCAGGCCCGCTGGTCGAACTGGTACCGTCTGAACTTCCCGTCGAACCTGTAAAGTCGCCCTGGCCCTGACCGCAGTTCAAAATTTTGATCTGGAAATCATCTTTATTAATCTTCACCGTACTAATATTCAAGATACCACAATCATAATAGGACACCTGAT
>JABWBV010000412.1 GCA_013359445.1 Anaerolineales bacterium
ATACCGGCAGGTGGGCAACGCGGCCGCGCTGGGTGCGAAGTGGATCCTGATCTCGCGCGAGGCCCGTGCCCGCGCGGTGGAAATCGCCCGCCGCACGCACTATCTCGAACTGACGACGTATCCCAAATTCAATCGCCAGTTCGCCCGGGCGATGATGTTCCCGGAAAAGTAATCTCGGAGACCCGCATCCCTTCACTTTCGTTCAGGACAGGCCTTCGACTTCGCTGGAAGGTATTGAAGCCGAGAGTTGAGCAGTTTGCCGCTCAGGATGCTGTCGAAACAGAAATTTTCGTAGCGCAATTGGACAAATTGCGTTGGAGTGTGGAATGAAAATTATTGGAGAAAAAATCAACGGAACCCGAAAACGCGTCGCGCGCGCCATCGCGGAACGCGACGCTCCATACATTGCCGATCTGGCCAAAAAACAAGCCGACGCGGGGGCGACGTGGCTGGACCTCAACGCAGGAACCCACCCCAATCAGGAACCGGACGATCTGATCTGGTTGATCGAGGTCGTTCAAGGCGTCACTGAGACTCCGCTCAGTCTGGATAGTGCCAACCCGAAAGCGTTAAACGCCGTTCTGCCCGCCGTCCTCAAAACGCCGATGATCAACTCGATCAGTGGCGAACCCGAACGGCTGGAAGGAATTCTCCCGATTGTGGCGGCGCATGGGTGCCCGGTCATCGCGCTGGCGATGGACGGCAAAAAAATCCCCGAAACCGGCGAAAAACGGCTGGAAGTGATCCACAAAATTATGGAGGAAACGCGCAAAAGCGGCGTCCCCGACAGCAACGTGTACCTGGACCCGCTCGCGATGACGATCTCCACCAATACGCAAAGCGCGATGATCGCCTTCGATACGATGCGTGCCGTCCGGCAGGCTTACCCCGAAGCGCATTTGACCATTGGCTTGAGCAATATTTCGTTCGGTTTGCCGGGCCGCTCGTTCATCAACCGCTATTTTCTCAGTCTCGCCATCCAGGCCGGGTTGGACAGTGCGATTTTGGACCCCCTCGACCGCGAAATTCAAGCCACCATCCTCACCACCGAACTCATCTTGGGCCGGGACAAACACTGTCTCAACTTCATCCGCGCTTCCCGGAAGGGAATTTTTGAACAGCCCGCCGGTGAGCCAGTGGGCAAGTGAGTGAGTCTGCAAGTCTGCAAATCAACCAACCAACAAACAAACCAACAAACATACTAACCAACCAACCAACCAACACCCTTCAACCCACTATTCAAGGAGTGCCACCATGTCCCAAGAACTCATAGACGCAATCACAGAGATGCGCGAAGAGGACGCCCTAAAAATTGCGAACGATATGCTCGATGCAGGCACCAGCCCGCTCGAAGTGCTCGATTCCTGCCGTCTCGCGATGGAAGTGATCGGCAAACGTTTTGAAATGGGCGAATGTTTTATCCCCGAATTGATTTTGGCCGGGGAAATGCTCGCCCAAATTTCCACTGTCGTCAAACCCCATCTCAACCAGGCCTCTGCCGACAATAAGATCGGAAAAATCGTCATCGGCACCGTCGAAGGCGACATTCACGATATCGCCAAAGACATCGTCGCCTTCATGCTGGACATCAACGGTTTTGAAGTCACTGACCTGGGCGTTGACGTGCCCCCCGCGAAATTCGTCGAAACGGTCGAAAAAACCGGCGCGAAAATCGTTGGCCTGAGCGGATTCCTGACCCTGGCATACGACCCGATGAAAGCCACCGTGGCCGCTTTGCGCGAGACAGGCCGCGATGTCAAAATCATGATTGGCGGCGGGCAGATTGACGAAGGTATCCGCCAATACACCGGTGCAGACGCTTACGGGCGTGATGCGATGGCCGCGGTGGCCCTTGCCAAAGAATGGGCAACCCAAGGATAGAGGAGTAAGCCATGTTTATCAGACCTGATAATTGGAACAAAATGACCCCCATGGAACGCCGTGCGGCGCGCCTGGATGCCTGGCAAAATGCCCCCGTGCCCTTTGCCAGTCCCGAAGCCGAAGCGAACTACAAAGAACGGATCACCCGCCTTCGCAAAATTTACGACATGGAACCGCATGATCGCCCCGTTGCCGATGCGTTTATGGGCGCGAATGAGTATGTTGGCCGCCGCAGAGGGCTTACAGGCACCGACTTCGTGTACAACCATGACAAAATGTTTGGCCCCTATGTGGATTTCCACCGAGAATTTCAGCCCGATGTCGCCGTGGGGATGCTTCCGTACCCCGGCAAATCCTGGGATATTTTGGGCTTCAAAAATTATGTGTGGGGTGGGCAAAAACTCCCCGAAAATCTCGTCATCCAGGCCGTGGAAGGCGAATACATGACCGCCGACGAATACAAAGATTTCGCCGCCGACCCGACCGCGTTTTGGCTCAAACAATATTTGCCCCGTTCCTACGGTGCCCTTGGTCCCCTGGCCATGCTCCCGGACTTCACCCGCATCTCCGAAAGCGTGGACACCATTGACCTGCTCCTGCCGTTTGCCATGCCCCCCTTCCAGGAAATGCTCCACAAACTGATGGAAGCGGCAGGCGAATTGATGAAAGTACTAGGCGCGGTTGGGCAAACCATGGGCACCATTGCCGGAGAAGGCTTCCCCAGCATGGGCTTGAACATCGTCAAAACCCCGTTCGACTATCTTGGCGACACCCTGCGCGGCACCAAAGGCATCCTGACCGACATGTACCGCCGCCCGAAGGACCTGCTGATGGCCTGCGAAGCGTATGTCCCCGTCTTGATCAAAGCCATCGTCGGGGCGAGTGACCGTTCGGGCGCTCCTGCCGCGCTCTACGTGCTCCACAAAGGCGCGGATGGGTTCATGTCCCAGGCCCAGTTCGAGAAGTTCTACTGGCCGACCTGGAAACAGGTCATGATGGGCTTGTACGAAGAAGGCATCACCAGTTACTTGTTCATCGAAGGGTCCTACAATAACCGCATGGAAAATCTGGCCGAAATGCCCGAAAAATCCCTGGTTTGCCACTTCGACAAATCCGACATGCGCAAGGCAAAGGAAATTTTGAGCGACAAATTCGTCATCGCCGGGAATGTCCCCGCCTCGCTGATGTCCACCGGAACAACCGACGAAGTGCGTGCCTACTGCAACGATCTGGTGGACCTATACGCCGATGCGCCCGCCTACATCATGGCGCATGGGTGCTTCTTTGAAAATACCACGGACGATAAACTCCGTGCGTTCTTTGACTCGGTCAAAAAGTAACCCCCGTCTAAACCATTCACCGAGGCGTTGTCGCGCAGAGCGTTGCAACGCCTCTTTTTTTTGGGGGAAAGAAACCGAATATTCACAAACCACTTACGCCCGATATTCCCGCCGCAGGAGGGCAAAAAGCACATGATCGTAATACTGTCCGTTCAGCGCGTGGTAATCCCGCATTACCCCTTCCCGCGCAAACCCCATGCGAGCGAGCAGGGTGGCAGAGCGATCATTTTCCACGTACACCACCGCTTGAATGCGATTTAAGCCCATCTGCACAAAACCATACGCCAACACCCGACGCAGAGCCTCGGACATCATCCCTTGCCCCCAATAGGCAGGCGAAAGATCATAGCCAATTTCCGCACGCTGATTTTGGTGGCTCCATTGATGGTAGCCGCACGTGCCGATCAAGCGGTCATCGGCTTTGTGATGGATGCCCCACCGGTTGTAACGGGACATGCCGTTGGGATCGAGATAAAAGTGGATGATCTCTTCAGCCCCGGCCCGGTCGGTCAACGGGGGTTCGTCGAGCAAGTGTTGGGTGACGAGGGGATCGCTGAAATGGGCGAAGATGAAGTCAGTGTCCGCCAGGGTAAGGGGGCGAAGGAGGAGGCGTGGCGTTTCAAGGAGGGGGATTTGATAGGACGAGCGTACGGCTGGGGTCATATAGCCATTTTACTCCGGGATAGGGAATCCGATCAAATTCCTCTTTACAAAATTATTCTTATTGAGTATTATTCCTACATAGATATAATACACATCAGGAATTACAATGCCTCTCCAACATGCCATTCTCGCCTTTCTCGATTTTCAGCCGATGTCCGGCTACGATTTGAAAAAAATTTTCGATGTCTCAGTGGCTCACTTCTGGTCAGCAACACAGAGTCACATTTACAAGGCTTTAGAGGGTTTGGAAAAAGAAGGCTGGGCCGAAGCGCAGATTATCCCCCAGGAAAACCGCCCCAACCGCAAGGAATACCACATCACCAACGCGGGGCGTGCGGAACTCCGCCGATGGCTGACGACGCCGCTCCCGATAGACCCTGTGCGGGAGGCCAGTCTGATCCAAATTTTCTTCTCCCACTTTTCCACTAACGAAGAAATTGCCGCCCTTGTGGAAACACGGATGCAAGAAACCCACGCGCAACTCGCCCTGCTCCGTACCGCCGCACAAACCGCGATTGACGAAAACGCCCAACGCATCGGCGTGGAACGTGCCCGCCAACTCTGGCAAATCACCCTCGACTATGGCATCGCCTATTACGAGTTTGAACTAGCCTGGAACGAAAAAACGCTGGAGACCATCCGCAATCTGCCGCCGTTAACTCCGCCCCAAAATCTATAAATTCAGAACCGGCTGGACGCGGTCTCCAACCCCGTCCAGCACCAACTTAAATCAGTTACCAGCCTGAAACATGGCAGGTTTATTCAATGCGCCTATTGCGCGAAAGGATGTACCAATGAACCTCAACCACAAACTCATGCTCATCACCGGAGCCTCCAGCGGAATTGGCGCGGCCACCGCCCGTCTCGCCGCCCGAGCGGGGGCACGCGTCATTCTCGTCGCCCGGTCACGCGACAAACTCGAACAACTTGCCGCCGAAATCCGCCGCGACGGAGGCCAGGCCCACGTTTTCGCCGCCGACCTGACCGACGCAACCATCGTCGCCACCCTGGAGAAAACAATTTCCGCGGAATTGGGCGCCCCGGATGTGTTGTTCAACAACGCCGGGGCTGGGCGTTGGCTGTACGTGGACGAGACGAGCATGAATGAGGCCAACGACATGATGGCCGCGCCGTACCTTTCTGCGTTTTACGTCACCCGCGCCTTTTTGCCCGCGATGATGAAACGGAACAGTGGGCTGATCATCAACATGACTTCGATTGCCGGGTACATGTCCTGGCCGGGAGCAACTGCATACACCGCCGCACGCTGGGCGATGCGTGGATTCCATGCGGGCCTGCGCGCAGACCTGCACCGGACAAAAATCCGCACCATGCTGACCGCGTTCGCCGAGGTCAAAAGCGAATTCTGGCAAAACAACCCTGGCAGTGCGGAACGCCTCCCCGGCGCGCAAAAAATGATCCCGACACTGACCTCGGAGCAGGCCGCACGGGCGATATTGACCGGGATTCGGTGGAATGCTCCGGTGGTGTTTGCCCCGTTCATGCTGTGGGTGATTCTCACGTTGAACTATCTTTTCCCGCAAATCACCGAATGGTTGGTGTTCAATACGGGGCACAAGCGGCGTTGGGCGAACGGGTAAACAGTAGCGCAATTATGTAAATTGCGTTCCGCAAGATGAAATCTTGCGCTACATGAATTTTTTTGTAACTACTCACCAAGAGTAGGAAATTCCGAAAAAAAAGGATGGAAGGGGGGATGTACATCCCCCCTTCCATCCTTTTTTTTCGAGTTTTACCTCTTACATTTTTTTGGAGGATTTATGTTTCAAGTCTTTATCGGTTTTATTCCCTGGATTCTTTACTGGAGCCTATCCGGCCCCGGATTGTGGACGTGGGCGATTTTGGGCGGCTTAGCCGCGGCGGGGGGATTGGTTGCGACCCGGTATCTTCGCAAGCGCGATGTCAAAACGATGGAAGTGGTCACGCTGGGGTACTTCGCCGTTCATGCAGTGGTGACGTTGGTGCTGGGCTCGTCCCTGCTGAAAGAGTACGGCGCGATTGCCAACAGTCTCGTGCTGGCGGGGATGGCGTTTGGCACGTTGGCGATGAAAAACCCGTTCACCTATCAATACGCGAAAGAAGATTGGGACAAATCCTACTGGAATGACCCTGCCTTCATCCGCATCAACGAAATCATCACGGGGGTGTGGGGTGGAATTTTCATTCTCAATACTCTATTCGGCGGGCTGGCGGTGTTTGTCTTCCCCGCGCAAAAAATCCTGTTCGCGGTGATATTGCCGAACATCGGCGTGGTGGCGGGGATTGTGTTCTCGTCCCGCTTTCCGGCGTATGCGTCGCGCAAGAGTGTGTCCGCCCGGCTGGATGCGTGGGACCCGTATAAGTGGGCCGCGCCCCGGTTCAACGGACGCCCAGCGGGGGATAGCGAACATGATGTGATCGTGATCGGGTCCGGGATCGGCGGGCTTTCCGCGGCGGCGTTGTTGGCAAAACGCGGGCTGAAAGTTGCCGTGTTTGAACAGCACTACCTCCCCGGCGGGTACTGCACCGCGTGGGAACGCCGCGTGCGCCCGACCAATGCCCCGCCCGATTCCAAAGAACGCTGGACGTACACGTTCGACGCGGGGGTTCACGACTTCAGCGGGTTGGGAGAACGCGGCGGGATTCGGAGCCTTTTGCGGATGTTGGACATCGAAAACGCCATCGAATGGAAACTGAACCAACAGGAATACTTTCTCGGCGAGACGCATTTTAAAGTCCCGCACGACGCGGACGAGTTTGCCCGCCAATTGGGGGAACGGTTCCCGTCCGAGGCCGAAAATATCCGTCTGTTTTTTGAGGAAATCCGCCACGTGTACCGCGAGATGTACGCAGACATGGAAAGAACCGGTGGCGCACCCCGCACCCCGGATAACGTCGAAGACCTGCTCGCCTACCCGGCCCGCAATCCCCACGCCTACAAGTGGATGGACAGACCGTTTGTGGAAATGCTCGACGCCTTTTTCGCCGATGCCCGCGTCAAAGAATTGCTCTGCGCGCTGACCGGCTACCTGAGCGATGATCCCCAATCCCTCTCGGTCGGGAACATGGCCCCGATCTTTGGTTACCACTTCGACGGGGGGTACTACCCGGTGGGCGGCTCGCAAGCCCTGCCGAACGCGTTGGTGGACGTGATCGAAAAACACGGCGGCAAAGTCTATCTTCGCACCCCCGTTCAGCGCATCCTCGTGGAAAATGGGCGGGCGACGGGCGTAGAACTCAAAAACGGGCAAACGCACCGTGCGAAAGTGGTCATTTCCAACGCCGACACCCACAAAACCTTCCTCGACCTGATCGGGCAAGAACACGTCCCCGCCGATTTTCGCCAGGAAATCGCCGCACTCAAACCTTCCACCAGCGCCTTCATCGTCTTTTTGGGATTGGACATCGCCCCCACCCACCTCGCCCCTATCACCATGATTGAAGATGTCGGCCTGATGATCCCCTCCCTGGTTGATCCGTCCCTGGCCCCCGCGGGGCACGCCTCCGTGACTCTACTCAAACTCCTGCCCCAAACCGAGTTTGCCCAGTGGGATCGCAAAGCCCCCGGCTACTCCCAACGCAAACGCGCCTACGCCGACGAGATGATCGCCACCGCCGAGGAGATCATCCCCGGCCTGCGCCAGCACATCACCTACCGACAGGAAGGTTCCCCCGCCACGTTCGCCCGCTACGCGTGGACAACGAACGGCTCGATTTACGGCCCCGCCGCAGGGCAAAAACGCCTGACGATCAAAACCCCGATCAAAAACCTGTACGTGGCCGGGTCGGGCGTAATGGGCGGGGGCGTAGAGGCGGCGGTCATTGCGGGGATTCATGCGGCAAATGAGATTTACAAGAATTAATCCATCTTTCGATTGATTTTGAAATCCATCGCCGGACAGATGGCGATTTAGGGACAACGGTCTATACTTCGGACAACTTTTATTCCCCCGGAGGCCCCCATGTCTAAACCCAAGACCGATTTTCTTACCCTGATGATGATCGCCGCTTTTTCTTTTATCCTTGCCACTGCCTTCCACGAACATGGCGGGCACGCACTGGCGTGTGCGGCGCAAGGCGGTTTGCCCAAAGAATTGGGCGCGTTTTACATTGATTGCGATTACCGCGCCATGTCGGATTTTGGCATTCGGATGGTCGCATTTGCCGGGCCGTTGATGAGCCTACTGGTCGGATTAGTGAGTCTGGTTTTCTTCGACCGCACAGCCAAAGCCCAATCTGCCCACAAATTCTTTTGGTGGCACTTTGCTACGGCCAATTTGATGGTGGCGGTAGGGTATCTGTTGTTCTCCGGGTTCAGTGGGATAGGCGATCTGGGCATGGGGCCGAACGAAGGCCTGCACGGTCTCGAACCGGCATGGCTTGTACGCATCTTGCTCGTGCTCATGGGGATTGCCGGTTACTATGGCGTGATTCTTGTCTCGATCCGCAAGATGGACTCGTTCATCGGCGGGGAGGGGGCCGAACGCGTGGGGCGGGCGCAAATGCTCTCGCTCACGGCGTACCTCACGGGGGGGATCGTATCGGTGTTGATTGGGTTGCTCAACCCGTATGGGATCATCATCGTGCTGGTTTCATCGGTCGCTTCGGGGATGGGCGGCACGTCCGGGATGGCGTGGATGATGCAATTGCTCAACCGGAAGAAAAACACCGGGGACGCGCCGTTCCTGTTAGAACGACATTGGGGCTGGATTGCAGGCAGTGCCCTCTTTCTTATCCTATACACGGCCATCCTTGGCCCAACCATCTATTTATAAGTTGGTAAAATTCCCGTATGAGTTCTCCTGTCACCGCAAGTCCAAAACGCCATGTCTGGGAACAGTGGGAATGGGTGTGGCATACGGCGGCCTATGGGCTGTTGGGTTTGCACGCGCTCATCGCCTGGGATAACGACGTGCGCAACGGGCCGGTCGGGTGGATTCTCGCGCTGACCGGCCTGCTTGCGGTGTGGTACGCCCCGCTTGTGCGCGGTCGCCGCCTGCCCGGAACCTTGCCCTATCACTTGCTCGGATGGATTATGTGGACTGGGTTGATCTACCTCCATCCCGCCGCGCTGATGTTGGCAGGTTTGTTTTATCTGAGTTTGTTCTTACGTCTGCCCATTCGCCAGGCCATTGCCAGCGCGGGGGTTTTGACCGTGGTGGTGTTCGTCGTTGCGCTGGCCACGTTTAACCCCGATGTAGTCTGGTTGCCCTCATTGTTAATCTTCGCGGGATTACTGTTGACGGCGGCGACGGTGATTGGGCTGTTCATCAATGCCCTGATCGAACAAAGCCACGCCCGCCAACGGTTGGTAGACGAACTGACCCAAACCCGCGCCGACCTTGCCCGTGCCGAACGCGAGGCCGGAACCCTGGCCGAACGCCAACGCCTCGCACGGGAAATCCACGACACGCTCGCGCAGGACTTCACCAGCATCGTCATGCACCTGACCGCCGCCCGGCTCAACCCCGCCACCGCCGACCCGCACCTCCAACAAGCCGAACAAACCGCCCGCGAGGGGTTGAACGAGGCGCGGCACCTCGTGTGGGCGTTGCAACCCGAACGGGCGTCGCTGGCGCAAAGCATCGAACAATTGGCCACCCGATGGGGTACGGCAAACCCCGCGCGGGTTCAGTTCACCGTCACAGGCACGCCTGCCCCCATGCTTCCCGAAAAGGAAGGAGCCTTGCTCCGCGCCGCGCAAGAGGCGCTCACGAACATTCAAAAACACGCCCGCGCCCATTTTGTCACACTGACTCTTTCGTACATGAAAGGGATGGTGGCGCTTGATGTGGCGGATGATGGGTGTGGGTTTGACCCTGCCGGAGTCGTTCCTGACTTGGGAAGCGGGTATGGGTTGAAGGCGATGCGCGAGCGGGTGGAGGCGTTGGGGGGCACACTCACGGTGGAAAGTCAACCCGGAAAAGGAACGGCCCTGGCGGTGGCGTTGCCGGTTTGAGGGTCAGGGACCAGTGAAAATAAAGTAGAAAGTTGCGAACAAAGGATGGAAGGGGGATATACATCCCCCTTCCATCCTTTGTTTCGAGAAACTTACCCCCGATCTGTGAGTAGTTACAATAGGAGAACTATGCCCATTCGTATTCTTATCGCCGATGATCACCCTGTAGTACGCAGTGGGTTGAAAGCGATCCTGGCCTCCCAACCGGATTTTGAATTCGTGGCTGAGGCCGAAAACGGCGCGGTGGCCGTGAGTCTGGCCTCGCAATGCCGCCCGGACGTAGTGCTGATGGATTTACAAATGCCCGTCATGGATGGGGTTTCTGCAATCACCCATCTCCAAAACTTGGTTCCTATCCCGTTCGTGCTTGTTCTCACCACCTACGATACCGATGCCGACATTCTACGCGCACTTGAGGCGGGAGCAACGGGCTACCTGCTGAAAGATGCCCCGCCCGAAGAACTTTTCCGGGCTATTCGCACGGCGGCGCGCGGGGAGATTACGTTTGCCCCGCGCGTTGCCGCCCGTTTGACCCGCCGCTTGACGACCGGGACACAGAAGTTGAGCGCACGAGAAATTGAAGTGCTGGAACTGGCGGCGCGGGGGGATGCCAACAAAGACATCGCCGCGAAACTGCACATCACCGAGGCCACGGTTAAGACCCATCTCGTCCACATTTTTGAGAAACTCGGCGTGGCCGACCGCACCGCGGCGGTAACAAATGCCCTGGAGCAGAAAATCATCCGATTGGAATAGGAGGAGTTCTCGCCACCACGCCAATCCACTCACTTTCGGGGGTGGACGGTTGCCCGGTCAAATCCCCCCACAAACTTTCGACGATAAAATCACCTGCCGCCAGCTCTGCGGTCATAGTTTCGGGGGTGTAATCCTGGAACCAATTGCGATAGACGGTCATGGCCCCGCTTTCTTCCACAACGACATACTGATCCAGCCAGATACTTTCTTCCGGGTAATCGAACCCTTCTTCCAACACCAGATGTGGGCCGGGTTTCCAGAACCCGGACGGGTACGCGCCCCAGGCATTCCGATTCCCGTACCGTTTGCGATGGGCGCGGGTGGACACGTCGAACACAAAATGTCCGCCAGGTTTGAGGGCGCGGTGAATGTTTTGGAGGAGGGTAGCGCGTTGTTCGGGGTTGAGGGGACAGAAGTCGCCGTAGATGAGGAGGACGGCGTCGTACAGGTTTTCGTCCGCGAGGGTGAGGTAGTTTTCGTAACGGTAGGTGATCGGGAGGGCGTTTTCCTGGGCAAAGGTGGTGGCGTAGGCGATGGAGCGGCGGGAGTAGTCTACGCCGGTGACGCGCATCCCCGCGCGGGCGAGGCGGGAGGTGTACAGGCCGGGGCCACAGCCTAAATCCAGGACGGCATCGCCGGGGGTCAAGTGGAGGGTGGCGATCAGCCATTCGACGGTGCGGTCAATGGTAGCGGGGCGGCGACTGGCGGCTTCGATGTCCGGGGAAAGGTGCGCCGCGAGCATCTGGGAGGAGATGTGGGGGTCGTCCCAAAAGAGGGGTTCGCCGGGGGTGAAGGGGGCGGGTTTTTGTTGGAGATCAACGAGACGGGTGAGGAGGGTATTCATTTTTTGGCGTGGAATTAGGGAAGGAGGGTTTCCGCACGGGTTTGAAGGCCCAAGAGCATTTTTCGTTCCATCACAAAGGGGAGGAGGTTGACCAGCCGGGCAAATTGTTTGCCGAAACCGGGGGCAGTGGCACTTCGGGTTCGTAAAATCAGGCGGGTTGCGCCGTCCGGGCGGGGGTTGAGGATGAATTGCCAGGTGGCGGTGCAAGGGCGGGGCATGTGATCTTCCCTGCCAAAACATCCCACGAGTAGGTAGTTTTTTTCCAGAAGGACCACCCATAGGCCCGGGCCGGGGTTGAGCGCGTAATCTACGGGGGTGAAGCGGATAAAATCGCCGCTTTGCAGGTCTTGCCATTCGGGGTGAATGGTTTCTGCGGAATGGACGTTTAGCCCGAACAGGTTTTCCAGCCCATCGTAACTGTACATGCCGCCGCGATCTACGCCAAGTTGAAGGAGCCAGGGCCAGATTTGATCCGGCGAGTTTTGAATGGTGATGGCTTTGGTGGTTTGGTAAGCCGGGTCGGCCACGAGGGAATCGCCAGGGTATTCTGAGACAACTTCGGTATGGGTGGCGCCCCAGACCTCGGCACGGGGGATGACGGATAGGTAAAGCCCCAAAAGCAGAATCAAGATCAGCCCCAAGCCGTTCAATAGTCGTTTTGCCCCTTTTTTCATTGTCATAGGAAACTCCTAGAGAGATGGTTTCTGGCAAAGAATACCCAAAAGGGAGGCTCGTCCAAGAG
>JABWBV010000413.1 GCA_013359445.1 Anaerolineales bacterium
GTTAAGATTATGGCTTAATCTTGAAGAGTGAAATCTTTGCCCGTAATTTCTTCACGCCCGTGCCGAGCAAAACGGCGGATATTGAGCAGACGATGTCTGTGGGTGTGCATGGGCCAAAGAAGTTTATCGTAGTGTTAGTGGGGTAGGTTTGTGCTACAATTTTTCACAAGGAGAACCATGATGACTTCCCTGGAAAAAGCTGAACAATTGATTGCTGACTTGAATCGTGCCGAAAAAGCACAACTTTTACAATGGGTTGTGCGGGATTTGGGAGATGCCTTCCCTGGCGTTGAAAGCACGCCGGGCGTGATGGGTGGCGAACCTTGTATTGTGCGGACACGAATTCCGGTTTGGCTCCTTGTGCGGGCAAGGCAACTCGGCACTGGGGAGGGGGAACTCTTAGGGGCTTATCCAACCTTAAGGGCCGAAGACTTGACCAATGCCTGGGCGTATTACCGCTCTCACAAAGCGGAAATTGAAAGTCAAATTATTGAAAATGAGGATGATTAAGGAATGCGTAAATTTTATGCCAATGAGCAATTCCCCCTGCCAGTTGTCATAGAACTCCGAAGATTAGGACACGATGTCGTCACGATTCAAGAAACTGGGAAGGGTGGACAAGCTATTCCGGACAATGAGGTTTTGAAATACGCGACTGCCGATCAGCGTATTTTGCTCACGTTCAATCGAAAACATTTTATACGCCTGCATCATCAAAATGCGGAGCATGCCGGAATCATCGTGTGTACTTATGATCCCGATTTCCAGGCGTTAGCTCATCGCATTCATCAGGCGTTGGCGAACAGTTCTTCCCCCTCAGGTCAATTAATTCGCATCAATCGTCCTAATGGTTGAAAACGTAGTCCCCCTACATTGAAGTAGTACTCGTGGGGGATTAAATCTGTGCTAGAATAAGCCGCGCCCATTCCTTTTTCAATTCAATAGGAGCCTCCCATGACCACCACCAAGTTCCTGCTCGAAGAGAGCAAAATTCCCAAAGCCTGGTACAACATCAATGCCGATATGCCCGTGCCCCCCCAACCGGTATTGCACCCCGGCACGAAAGAGCCTGTCACCCCGGATTTCCTTTCCGTGCTCTTTCCGATGAGCCTGATCATGCAAGAGATCAGCCCCGACCGCTGGATCGAAATCCCCGAACCTGTGCGGGAAATCTACAAACTCTGGCGTCCCACCCCGCTCATCCGTGCCGTCCGGCTCGAAAAGGCGCTCGACACCCCCGCCCACATCTACTTCAAATACGAAGGCGTCAGCCCCGTCGGGTCACACAAACCCAACACCGCCGTTCCCCAGGCGTTTTACAACAAAGAAGCGGGCACCAAAGCCCTCACCACCGAAACCGGCGCGGGCCAGTGGGGGTCCGCCCTGGCGATGGCGTGCAACTTCTTCGGGCTGGATTTGGAAATCTACATGGTGAAAGTCTCCTATCACCAAAAACCCTATCGGCGCATCATCATGCAAAGCTACGGCTCCCAGGTGTACGCCAGCCCCACCGACCGCACCAACTACGGACGCGCCCTCCTCGAAAAAGACCCCAACAACCCCGGTTCCCTCGGCATTGCCATCTCTGAAGCGGTGGAAGTTGCCGCCACGTCCGGCGGGGCGAAAAAATATAGCCTCGGTTCCGTGTTAGGGCATGTGTTGATGCACCAAACCGTGATCGGCATCGAAGCGCTCGAACAGTTCGCCATGGCAGATGAATATCCCGACATCGTCATCGGATGCGCGGGAGGTGGCTCCAATTTCGCGGGGTTCACCTACCCCTTCCTCCACCAGAATTTCACGAACGGGATGAAAACCCGCGTCATCGCCGCCGAACCCGCGTCGTGCCCCTCCCTCACACGGGGCAAGTACACGTTCGATTACGGCGACACCGCGATGATGGCCCCCATCGTCAAAATGCACACGCTCGGACACAGTTTCGTGCCCCCCAGCATCCACGCGGGCGGCCTGCGCTATCATGGGATGGCTCCTTCCGTCAGCGCGCTGGTCGATCATGGGGATGTGGAAGCCCGCGCGGTGCAACAAACCGCCACGTTTGAGGCCGCCCTGCAATTTGCCCGCGCCGAGGGCATCTTCCCCGCCCCGGAAAGCTCCCATGCCATCCGGGTCGCGATTGATGAAGCCCTCAAATGCAAAGAATCCGGCGAAAAGAAAGTCATCGCCTTCAACCTGTCGGGGCACGGGCACTTTGACATGACCGCCTACGAATCCTACCTGCAAGGGGACTTGCAAGACTACGATTATCCCCAGGCCGCGATTGAAGCGGCGATGACGGAGTTGCCGCAGGTGGCGTTTTAGCGTTTTTGCCTGTAAATTTTGGGGCACGGATTTGGGGATTTTCAGGAAGATAAAAACCTGATGATCCAAAAATCCGTGCCCTTTTTATTACAACTCCGCCCGAATCGCCCACAAATCCGGGAAAAACGGCTTGAACAACGTCCCTTTCAAATACCCCGCCCCGGACGAGCCGCCCGTCCCCTGTTTGGTCCCAATGGTGCGCTCCACCATTTTGATATGCCGGTAGCGCCACTCCTGCAGACCCTCATCCAAATCTACCAACCGTTCGCACACCCGCGCAATGGCCGGGTTACCGCGATAAACATCCAACAACGTCTGTTGCACCGCCGCGTTCGGCTCCAGGGGTTGGGTCACGTCCCGGTTCAGCACTTCGTCCGGGAGCAGATACCCGTTTTGGGCCAGGTAATGCAGAAAAACGTCCCACAAGGTCGGGGCGGCGTAGCGTTTCTCCAGGCGTTCGTAGGCGAAGGTATCGTCCTCATAATATTGAAAAATCCCGCGCCGCTTATAACCCAGCGCAAACTCCACCTCCCGAAACTGAAACGACTGGAACCCACTCGCCGAATCCAACCGGTGGCGAAACGTCAAAAATTCCACGGGCGTCATCGTCTCCAAAACATCAATCTGTCCCACCGCGACCTTCAAAATCGTCAAAATCCGCCGCAGGGTGTGTAGGGCGCGCCAGTCATCGTTCGCCGCCAGCCGCGCACACAAAAAATCCATCTCGTGCAACATCTCTTTAAACCACAACTCGTACACCTGATGGATGATGATGAACAACATTTCGTCATGCTCTGGCCCATCGGAACGGGCTTCTTGCAAATTGAGCAATTCATGGACTTTGAGATAACTGGAATAGGTGAGGGACATGGGAAACTCCTGAAAACGTGATGCGTGATGCGTGAAACGTGACACGTAATCAAGTAAAATTCACATGTCACGTTTCACGAGTCACTTTTTCAACTATTGTACAACACCGGAGCCTGTATGCCTTTTTCAATTGACGCCACCTCTGCCCGCCAACTGGATGATGAAGATGCCCTCGCGGGGTTCCGTACCCGCTTCGTGGTGGACGACCCCGACCTGATCTACCTCGACGGCAATTCTTTGGGCCGGCTTCCGCGGGACACCGTGGCCCGGGCGCGGGACCTGCTCGAACAGGGGTGGGGCCAGCGTCTCATCCGGGGCTGGAACGACGGGTGGATGGAGATCAATGAGCGGGTGGGGGACAAAATCGCCCAATTGCTCGGCGCATCCCCCGGCGAAGTCGCCATCGCCGACTCCACCTCCACCAACCTGTACAAGCTCGCCCTCGCCGCCCTCCGCGCCCGCCCCGGACGGACGAAGATCGTGACGGACGATTTAAATTTCCCGTCGGATGTGTACATTTTTCAGGGGCTGGCGGCTTTCGGCCCCGCATCCTTCGACGACGGGTTTCGACTTCGCAAAGCCTCCGCTCAACCCTCCGCTCAGGATGCTTCGTATCAAATTGTCATTGTCCCCTCCCCCGACGGCATCCACGGCCCGGTCGAACGTTTGCTCGCCGCGATTGACGAAGACACCGCGCTCGTCTCCCTCTCGCACACGGTCTTCAAAAGCGCCTACACCTACGACATGGCCGCCATCACCGCCCACGCGCACAAAGTCGGCGCGCTCACTTTGTGGGATTTGAGCCATTCTGCCGGGTCGGTGGTTGTGGAACTGAACAAAGCCAATGCCGACCTTGCGGTGGGCTGTACGTACAAGTACCTCAACGGCGGCCCCGGTGCCCCCGCGTTTCTCTATGTCCGCAAAGATTTACAAGACGAACTCACCAACCCGATCAGCGGCTGGTTCGGGCAAAAGAACGCGTTTGCCTTTGGCCTGGAGTACGAACCCGCCTCGGGCATCCGCCGTTTCCTGACCGGCACCCCACCTATTCTCTCCATCGCCCCCATCGAGATCGGGGTGGACCTCTTGCTGGAAGCGGGCTTGGCGCGCCTGCGGGTGAAATCCGTCCGGCAAACAGAATACCTGATCGCCCTGTGGCGGGAATGGCTCGCCCCGTTGGGGTTCACGATGAATTCGCCCGCTGATCCCGCGTGGCGCGGCTCCCATGTCTCGTTAGGCCACCCCGACGCGTGGCGCATTGATCAGGCGTTGATCGAAGAGATGAACGTCCTCCCCGATTTCCGCAAGCCGGACAATCTTCGGTTGGGCATCACGCCGTTGTACACGACGTTCGCCGAAATCCACGAGGCGGTGCGGCGGATGAAGCGGGTGGTGGAGGAGAAGTTATACGAGAAGTATGATGCGGGGGCGGGGGGGGTGACGTGAAACGTGATGAGTGATAAGTGATCGAAAGTGTGATAAAAATGTAATTGTCATTAGGACGGTAGCATCCTGAGCGGAGCGGCAATTTACTCAAGTGCTGATTTTATTTTGGTCTAGCGTAGTCGAAGGATGCGGGGCGGGCTATACAGTCAGTTATCCAGATAATTTCAAGAGGTGAAAAATGGCTGAGAAATGTTATGGCGCAATAAAAATCTCATATCTTGTGAAATACAAGGGCCAAGATCGTATAGAATTACACATTCATCATGAAAACAAACATATGCGAAAAACCTTGCAAGACGCACAAGGCGCTCCACATAGTCTGCTAAAAAGATTTGATGCGTTCTCTCGTTCAAATACTAGCGCACAGTATTGGCTATCAGAAGTCATGAAAGATTACCGCTCCTTTTTCGAGAGAAACTCCGTAGATTTTCTGTTTCACTAAGTGTAGACTTGCCAAACCTCATGCCCTCCCCCCTCGCCCCCCCCTTCAACACCCTCTTCCGCGACCGCGCACAAGCCGAATGGGCGTTTAACCTGCTCCGGCAAACGCTCACCGCGCTGGGGGTGGAAAATCCCGCCGACGAACGGTTCGTGCTCACGCTGTCCATGGACGAAAACGCGCTCCGGCTCAACTTTGGCAAGTGGAACGTGTTGGGCTTTAAGGCTGGGGCGGACGGGCCAGTGATCGAGATGGCGCTCTTGCAGGGAGAAACGGATGTCCGCCAGATCAAAGAAACCGCCGCGTATGCCTATCGCAACACTGACCCGGTCATCGCCATGCACCAAAACATCCCGCTCGAAACGGTGCAAAAATGGCCGGGCAACCTGCGGTTGGTCTTTGAAGATACCCTCGTCCAGGTGACGAACTGGTTCGGGCATTGGAAACGCTCCAACTTCCGCCACACGCACCTGCCCACGCTGGCCGAAGCGGTGTTTGACCCCGAAAAACGCACCGCGCTCCTGACCGGCGGCGTCCCCGAAACGGACCTCCACTTCGACGACGAAGACCTGTCCCCCAACGGCGAACCGCCCCGCACAGGGTACTTCACCCCCCAAACCTTTGCCCTCCTCGACGGTCTGCGCGCCGACCCGACCAAAGCCTTCTACCAGGGTCAGCGCGACGAATTCCGCATCTATCTTGAAACCCCGTTCAAAAGTCTGCTCGCCGACGTGGCCGCGCAACTGCCCTGGGACATGCAAACTGTCTTGGAAACCCAAACCCGCATCATCTCCCGCATCCTCAAAAACGACTTTGGACGCGGCGGGGCGTGGGATTTTTATTGGGGCGCGTTTTATCCAAAGGGGAGCAGTCGCCAGGAAGATGCTCAACTCATGCTTCGCATCAACTGGGAAAATCTCGAAGTCGGCTTTTACATTGGCGAAGAGGGGCAGGCCGCCCGCGAAAAATTTTCTACCCACACGCATCAACATGCCGAAACCTTATCGGCCCAACTAGCCCACGCCCTCCCCGCCGATGTAGGCTTTGGTCAATCGGGCAAGAAGACCGAAAACACCCTCCTCGAGTTTTTGCACGACCCCGCCCGCTACGGTTTCCGCGCCACCCTGCTCATCTCCACCGATGAAATTCTCCAACTCCCCCCTGCCACGTTAACCCACCGGATTGCCGATACCTTCACTCGTCTGTTCCCTTTCTTTCTCCTCGCCACCCAAGACGACCCCCTCCCCGCCATCGAAACCCATCTCCGCCCTCATTCCCCCGAACTCCCCCCCATTCCTACGAGTTCCTCGGCTTCCCTCGCCCCCCCTTACCCCCTCCCCACCCTCTCCCACGCCACCGGCCTGGACGAACCCACCCTCACCGGATTCCTCCGCGCCCTTGACCGCCGCAAACAAGCCATCCTCTACGGCCCCCCCGGCACCGGCAAAACCCACCTCGCCGAACACCTGGCAAAGCATTTGATTGGCGGCACCGACGGCCTCACCGAACTCGTCCAGTTCCACCCCTCCTACGCCTACGAAGATTTTGTCA
>JABWBV010000414.1 GCA_013359445.1 Anaerolineales bacterium
GCAATTTTAGGGAAAGAGGCGAAATCTTAATCCCGGCTTTTCTCTTGGGTCAAGTGCGTGTCGCACCTGCGTCGCACCGAGTCCGTGCGTAACATCAGTTACCAACGTGTTAATGACCAACAATCTGTGTCAGAATAGCCAGGCTTTTTTGATGAGAGGGTTTCCCCTCTGGCAAAGAATCCGTAATGTTCATAGATACACCACCTGTCCGGTTTGGCTGGATAGATACGCCGCATCCACAACCTTCATATTTATAAGCCCCTCCGCACCACCGGGATTGGGCTTTTGATGCTTTTTCACGCATTCAACAAAATAATTCAACTGATCATCATACATACTCTGCGGGCAATGCTCTGGACGCGGAAACTCAAAGCCGGATTCGATTTCATCTAGTTTTTGTTCTTTTTCGTTTGGCAAAACCAGTTTGGTCGGAAATAGTTGGCCGAACCCTTTCAAGCCGTATAACTGCGTCTTCGCTTCGGGACCATCCGCTTGCGGTTGCCACCACCCCGACTCGATGTACGATGTCGCGCCATTGTCCCACTCAACGAGGAGAATGCCTGTATCGTCCACATCGAAGTCTTTGTAAAAGGTGCCGAGTTTCGCAACCACAGAAACAGGTTTGGGGTCGCCGAGCAAAAAACGGGCTGTATCAAGGGCATGAATCCCCATGTCTACAAATGCGCCGCCGCCTGCAAATTGCTTCTGCGTGAACCATCCCCCCGGCCCCCAATGCGTGTGTACCCCGTACCCCTTTGTGCGGGTGATGCGCCCTAACCGGGCCGACTGCTCTTTCAACCACAGGACTTCGGGGTCAAAACGCCAGCAGTGCGCCACCATCAGCAAGGCCCCGGATTTCTCCGCGGCCGCGTTCATCTGTTCGGCTTCATCGGCGTTCATTGCCATCGGTTTCTCCACCATCACATGCACGCCGGCCTTCAGTGCGGCAACCGTCTGAGGCGCATGGAGATAGTTGGGCGTGGAAACCACCAATGCGTCCACCCTAGTCTCTTTCAGCATAGCTTCCACCGATTCATATTGCCGCGTGATGCCAAAGCGTTTGCCGAACTCGGCCATTGAATCCTGTTGATGGTTGACAACTGCGGCCAGTTCCAACCCCAGGTTTTGCGCCGCCTGTGCGTGGATTTTGCTGATAAAGCCTGTTCCTGCAAAAGCAATTTTCATATCATTCTCCTGTAAACAAATGAAGGGAATGCCCGGTTAGGGCAAAGAAACGTTCCAGTTCTTGGTGCTAACCACAGACACCGCCAGACGATGGGCTTCTGACTCGGCACAGGTAAACAACGTCGGGTGTTCCACACGTTGATAGACGAATTCATGTGCATCTAAAAAAGCTAGAAGTTCAGGTTCTGTCATTATGTCAGGGTCTTTTCATGGGGAAGGATGAACGACGGAGGACTGTACACCCCATAGGGATAAGATGATAGGAGGCCGCTACGAGGCTCAGGGACGGTTGCGTCCAGTCAACGGGCGTCATCTGCAAGGATACCTTTTCAACCCGCAACCCTAACTCAGGCTGGGTGTCATCGAGAATGACGGGGCGATAGGCTTGTCCGACATCCACAGGAGTGACTTCGTAGTCATGAAAGTCCGCCACTTGATATGTTTTGATGGCGTGAAGGGTGTGAGGGATAGGGTACACGTATTGCAGTGGCCCACGCCTGACGGCATATTCGCCATTGGGATAGGGCACTGCTTCGATGTGGGGATGAAAGGTGATGGTAAACGTATCGCCTGCCTGCCAGTTCTTGCGGATTGCCAACCACCCGTCCCGTTCGATGGCGGTTGCCCCTGCCACGGTGATAGTGGAGGACCAGGCGGGTTGGCGCAGGAGCAGTTCAAAATCCAGAGGCTGAGGCGTGTGCAAGGTGAAGCGAATTGAATCGTCGAAGGGGTAGTCGGTTTGCTGGGTGATGGTCAAATCCACACCCTCCCATTGGGTGTGGAGGGTGCTGGCCCCATACAAGGATGCGGCAAACCCGTGGTCGTGTTTCAGCCACATACGGCTGATGTAATGCGGGAGCAGGCGCAGGGAATTGGGGTTGCAACAGCAGGCAACATCTTCGTGGGTGGGTGAATATTTGAAGCGACTGTGTTTGCCGTGCAGGTGCGAGTAACTATCGGGGCGCTGGTCGAGGGCGGAGGTGCGCTGGTCGAGCGAGAGATAGGCCAACCCGGTACCATCGGCAAAGCGGGCGCCCTGAGCGGCGTTGAAGGCGACGGTTTCGATCCAATCCCCGAGGTGTGGGTCGGCTGTTTTTTGCAGGGCGCTGGTGAGGCTGAAGAGCAGTTCGGTAAGTGTGCAATATTCGTAGCCGATCTCAGGCAGGGGCAGGCCATGTATACCTTCGTCACCGATGACCGCGCCGCTGGGCAGGGTATAGTGGGCGAGTTTCCATAGCGCGTTATGAACTGCCGACTCCAGGTGCGGGTGGTGTTGTGCGGCCAAGAGCAAGGCGCGGAGATGTTCGACGGTATGAACGGCATGACCGTTGAAGTAATGCCCGCGGTTGGCAAGATTGGCAAGCGTCATGTCGTCGTTGGCGAAGGGTAATCTCATCTGGTTGAAATCGGCGTACAGCCAGATGCCGAAGTCGCGAAAGCGAGTCTCGCCAGTGAGGCGATACAGCCACTCGACCACATCCACATAACATAACCCGTGCGTCATGCCGATCAGGTCGTTGCGCGATTGCGGCTGACGGAAGTAAGAGCGCCCCGCGCCATAATGCGTAAGGGTCAGGTCGGCGGCACGTTTGGCGGCGTGCAGGCTTGATGAGTCGCCCGTCAATTCGTAATGAGCCAGCAGGGCAAGGAGTGCGCGCCCCTGCCCCCAGAGTTCACCGTTCTCATCATCGCCGTGTTGATAGCGGGAGGCGGGTGAGTAGATGCCAATGTAGCCATCGGGGTCTTGTGTCCTTTTGAGACGGGCGATCAATTCGTTCACACGCGTTTGCTGTTCGGGTAACCCAGCCATGCCAGCCAGCAGGGTGTAGCCCCAGAGCCAGTTACCGCGCGTCTCACTATCCCACCAGGCAAATTGTTGGCTGGATGACTCGATGCGCTGGGTGAACAAGTCGCTGGCGGCACGTTCGGTCAACGCGTCGAGACGGCTGGCAAAACCGTGTGTGAGGTCATTTTGGATTTGCGCCAGCATCCAACCCTGCGGGCGGATGGCACTCAGCGGCAATGTCTGGAAGGTGGAAGGGTGTTGGGTCATAAGGTATGGGCAATGCCAAACGGCAGGTTATGCCTTCGGCTGTATTCGGGCAAAATCTTCAAGGTGCGCGCTATCATGTCTTGCGGAATGTTGTTGAGCGGCACGTTGCAGGCTTTCAGCGCTTTTTCCAGTGGTGCGGGGTCTTGTCCTTGCCGTTTGGCGATGAGCAAAATGGCGGGGCCGACCAGATCACCGTGGGGAAGTCCGTGCCCCATTTCGTTTTCAACCGCGTAGGCGAAGTAGTGTTCGCTTCCCTCTTCGGGGCGGGAATGACCGATCTGATTGCACAGTTGCACTTCCATCGCCAGACAGTCGTACAACGTTTTGAGGCCTTCAGGGTCACCGCGCCCTGCCGCTTCGGCGCAAGCGAGCACCCCGCTCAAAATGGATTGGGCGTTGTCATACACCCAGGGGATAAACGCCATGCCTGGGGGGTTTTTGCCCTGCTCGTGGGCGAATTTCCAATCCCATGCTCCGGTGGCGATAGACATCACGTCGGTGATGCCTGCGGCGCGGATAAAGGCTGGGGCTTGGGCAATCGTTTTTAGGTCCAGGATGAGGCGCTCAGGCACTTTGGTCTCGATGTAGTACACGCATCCATCTTTGCGGATGCCCGAAGCGGCGGTTATGAACGCGTCCACCGAGAGGGCGGTGGGCAGAACCACAAGCGGCAGGTTGAGTTTGGCGGCGAAATATTTGGCGGCATCGGCGGTTAAGCCACCCCCCACAGCATAAATGATTTCGGCAGGTGACGAGTGGCGAGTGATGAGAGTGTCCCAGTTTTCAACTGTCGCTTCGGTCACTTCGATGGTGGCGGCGATGTTCAGCCCGCGCAGGTTGGCTTTGACCGCATTCCAGGCCGGGGCAGAGGTGACAAGGAGGACTGGGCGTTTTTCTTCCACTTCGGAGAAGGGCGTGAGGTGAACCACGGGAAGGTTGGGGAATTTATTCATAACTTACCGTCAATCTACCGCGGCCAGGTATTGATGATGCGCCGTGGGATGATATTCAATCGTTTTGTCGCATTCACACGGGTCGGCGTGGACGGTGACTTCGACCAGGGCAGGGAAGTTGTGAAAGAGGGTGTGTCGTACTTCTTCGATGATGCGGTGACCTTCCAGCACGGATAATTTGCAATTCACCGTGACGTGCATTTCACCCCACAGGCGGTGCCCCACCCAGCGGAGCGCGGCGCTGTGAACATCCATCACCCCGTTCACGTGTGAGGCTGTGTGTTTGAAGGTTTCGTACAATTCAGGCTCCACGGCGTCCATCATGCGGTGCCACATGTCTTGCGCAGTCTTCCAAACGATGCCAAGAATGGCGATGCCGATGCCCAGGCCGATCAGCGGGTCGAGAATGGGGTAGCCGAGCCAGACCCCGATTGCGCCCGCCAAAACGGCAAGGGAGGTGAAGCCGTCCGTTCGGGCGTGGTAGCCATCCGCGATGAGGGCCGCGGAGCCGATCTCTTTGCCGACGCGAATGCGGAACAGGGCAACCATCTCATTGCCGAAAAACCCGATGATCGCGGCGACGGCGACCCAGCCAAGATTTGTAATGGGTTCGGGGGTGATGAAGCGCAGGATGGATTGGCGGATGGCTTCGAACGCGCTGAAAGCGATCATCAACACAATAATGACGCCTGCCAGATCTTCGGCGCGTCCGTATCCGTAGGTGTAACGGGGATTGCGGGCGCGGCGCGAAAGCCAAAAGGCAAGCCCCAGCGGAATAGCGGTCAACGCGTCGGAGAAGTTGTGAATTGTATCGGCGAGCAACGCGACGCTACCACTAACGGCAACGATGACTACCTGCAAGATGGCGGTAACCAGTAAGCCTGCCAGCGAAATTTTCAAAGCCCACATGCCTCTATCGGTGGCAAGGTTGGGGTCGAGCGCGGCTTGCTGGTGTCCGTGCGCGTGGGGCATAAAAAGATGTTGGAGCCAGGCGATTACAGGGTTGCTGGAATGGTCGTGGCCGTGATCATGTTCATGGTCGTGATGATGATCGTGTCCAGCAGGCTCATGTTCATGCGGATGTGGATGATCGTGTTCAGGCCGGTTGTGAGCAGGCGCTTCATGATGCGAATGATCGTGTTTGTGTTCGTTCTCGTGTTCGTCGTGGTGTCCCATTGGGAGCCTCCATAAAAAAGATGTGGAGGTTATAGGGTTTTTGGTGTGCGGGAACCCTCAACCATGGAACCGCGATACTCCTCACAAATGCTTCTTCAAAACGGCAGTGATGGTCTTGTTCTCTACGCAGTTCTTCAATTGGAACGCGCTGAGCAGGTCGTCCAATTTTTCTTCCGACATTTCCTTGAATAGATGGGCATATGGGATTTGCAGGAATTGAGCGAGATACCCGAACAGCGCATATTGTGCGAACCAACGGCGTTCGATCTGGACCTTGAACCCGGATTCGGTCAAATAGGTGTCAATCGCGTCTGCGGAGTTTTTCAGTGCTTTGGCTACTGCGCCCTTGGGCATCTCCCCTTCCCAATCGGCGGCGTCCTTCTTGGCCTTCATGATGGGGGCAATCGTCTGCACATACTCAGACTCAGGGTTAAGGTTGAACGATCCCATCGAAGCGATGTCCTTCCAGGTCCACACGGCCCAATGCACGCCCGCCGAGTCGAATACGCCAAGTTGATCGTCCAACGCGGCGGCGCGGTATTGAATCGCCTCGGGGTAACCTCCGTACCATGTGCCAAACTCGCCGACAAAGATCGGTTTACGCTGTTTGAAGGCGCAACGCGTGCCGCTGTGCATCCCAAACTCTGCGGCGACGATGTCGCGGTTCCAGTACAGACCGTCTATTTCGCCAGGGTAAGGCGCACCACCGCCCGTCGGGGACATGTAATTGTGACTCTCGACGACGATGTTTTCGTCGTAGGTCACGTCCAAACCATCGAATTCACAGGCGAAGTTATCGCCTTCAACGAACAGGAGGTGGCTTGGATCGACTTCGCGGATGGCTTGTGCGGCGCGGCGGTGGACGGTGTTCAACCCATCCCAGTTGTAGTGGGGTGAGTCGTATTCATCGTATTGCACCCGGGTGCAGGGTTCGTTCATCAACCCATAACCAGCAAGGGCGGGATGATTTTTGTAACGCTTGGCCATCTCTTGCCACAAACCAGCAAAACGGTCTTGAAAGAGTTTGTGCTGGTAGAGCAAAATATGCACGTGGGCGTTATCGCTGTGCCAGTCGGGATTGTGCCAGCCTTGCACGGCGTGAAAATCGAGGACGGCGTAGACCCCATATTTGGCGCACCAGTCCAGTGCGGCATCGAGGCGCGTGAAACCGGCTTCGAGATAGGCAAAGGGGGCGTCGTCTCGCTCGAAGTGGCGGTAGTTGAAGGGGATGCGGATAACATTCGCACCGAGTTC
>JABWBV010000415.1 GCA_013359445.1 Anaerolineales bacterium
TGACATGCAAAAATCCCCTGCCCCTTTGCTTCAACGGCTGTTTGAAGCGGTGTGTTATTCAACTTGAAAGGTTCAATTTGGATAAAGTCCAGCTAATAACGCAGATATTTGCTTGGATTCAGTAGATGCCCCCATCATATCTATTCTTATATATTGTTCATCCCCATAAACGATCAAACCCATGTATCGGATAGTGTCAGGCCGAGAAATCCTATCATCCGGGCGTAAATAAACTTCGAATTCGCCGATGATCTGTTTTTCAGGCACGTCTCCCCGAAAAAAACCATTAAGAGTTTGACTTGGAGATTGGAAAACTTGATCTGGTCGCAATGGCACAAGGGCGAGACTTTTGAGCAAAAAGTAGGGCGTAGCAAATGTTTCGTAGGGGTCTTCAAACAGAAACAGTCCTGTTGGATTATAAAGAAGTCCTTCGGGAATCTGCACGCTAACGTTTGTATCCGGGATGATGACCCTGGTTTCAGAAAGGGGATATGGGCGTTTCGAGTAACTATCTGCCCAAATAAAAACCAGACTAAAAAAAGCTAAAAACAAAACAGGCCCTAAAATTCGTTTGATGTTCATTCCGTTATTCCTCCGTTTCCACGTGCAAAGTTAACAACATGGTTTCAAGCATCGCATAAACTTCATCTACTTTTTCAATCGGTCCCCATCCATCTATATAAAGGGTTTGATTTTCGTAAAGAACCCAGGCTGAAACAATAAAATACCGGCTTTGAGGAACATCCTTATTTTTTGCAATGACAATTTGAATTCCATCCAAATTGTATTCCTTCACATTTGTATAGAGCTCAGAGTCATGAGCACGACTTAGAAATGAGTCAGCAGATGCAGAGGTTTTCGCTCCAGAAGCAACCCAAAAATTTGGAAGATAGGGGATATCGTGGCTGATGCCAGCAAAATTTATGTTTACTTGTCCAAAGCGATACCCTTTCAAAATCTGCATCGAGAAATCGGTTTCTGAAATCCGAACCCTTTCGGTTTCAAGGGCATAAGAATTAGGCGGGCTTATTTCTGTGGGCGAATAATCCCTGAGCGATAAGCCGAAACCAGCGACCAAGAGTACAAAGAAGAGCGAAATTCCTTTCTAGTTCATGTTCAGTCCTCACCACAATAAAGATTAATCTAAGATGAAATACGAAAAATCCCGAATTTTGTTTTCGTATGTACCTATTTACCTGTCTACTTTATTTACCCTATCTACCTTCTCCCCCCCACATCCTCTCCGCCACCCGCGCCGTCCCCACATGAATCTCCGCTGTATCCCGAATTTCCCGCCCATACCCGCCCGCCATCACCACCGCGACCGGAATCCCGGCCTCGCGGCAGAGGGTGAACACCATTCGATCCCGTTCGGCCAGACCCTCCTTCGTCAGCGCCAAACGCCCGAGTTTGTCACCCTGATAGGGGTCGGCGCCCGCGAGGTAGAGGGCGAGGTCGGGGTTGGACAGCGCGAGGGAGCGGGTGACGCCTTCGTGCAGGGTGTCCAGATATTCGGCGTCGCCCGTGCCGTCGTTCAGCCCCACGTCCAGACAGCCGTTGATTTTGCGGAAGGGGAAGTTCTTCTGCCCGTGGATGGAGAAGGTGAAGATGGTCGGGGCGCCGTTGAGGATGGACGCGGTGCCGTTGCCTTGATGGACATCGCAATCGAGGATGACGACGCGGCGAACCAATCCTTCTTTTTGAATCACCCGCGCGGCGATGGGGGTATCGTTGAAGACGCAAAATCCCTCGCCGTGATCTGGTCCGGCGTGGTGCGTTCCCCCCGCGAGGCTCATCGCGACCCCGTCGGTGAGCGCGGCCCGGCACGCGGCGATCGTGCCCCCAACGGAGCGGCGGGAGCGTTCGAGCAGTTCATCCGACCAGGGCAGGCCTAACCGGCGGATTTCGCGCTCGGTCAGGGTGCTGGTGTTGAGCTTGTGCAGGTATTCGGGCGTGTGAGCGAGCAGGAGTTCGGCGTCGGTGGCCGCGTCGGGGACGAGGAATTGGAATTGTCCCTGGTTCTCGGTCTGAAGGGTTTCGCGCACGAGGGCGTACTTTTCCAGGGGAAAGCGGTGCCCTGGGGGGAGGGGGAAGGGAAATTGGTCAATGTGGAAAATCTTCATCGGCATGGGGGATAGTATAATTCAGCCCAATTCTCAATTGCAATTCCCATTTGGTACACAGAAAACACAGATAAAAACGGAAGGACACAGAAAAAATATTATCCTGTCTGTGGAAATCCGTTTGCTCTGTGCCATCTGTGTTCAATCTTTCATAAAGGAACTCACCCCATGTCCAACCAGGAACCTTCTCCCCCCAACAAATCGAATGTGAGCGTTTTTCGCGAATATTTCAGTTCAATCCTGGCCCTGCTCGTGGTCGGGGCGTTTTTGGCGATGGTCGGGTTCACCCTGCCGGTCGCGTTCAACGGCACCGACGAGGCGCTGACCCGCGCGAAAGATCTACTCACGCTCGTAAGCCCGTTTGCCGGGATGGTGATTGGTTACTACTTCAATAAAGCCACATCCGACGCCCGCGCGGAGAGTGCGGAGAAAAACGCTCAGGCCGCCACCCAAACCGCGCAAAAAGCGGCGGTGGAGAAGGAAAAGGCTGAATCCCTGGCGCGCAAATCCGAAGAAGAAATCAAAGCCATGCGGACGGACTTGCTCGAAATGTGGGGCGCGGCCAACGACATGGTTCACGAGATGCCGAGAATCGGGGGCGACCAGAGCAAACGCGGTCTGATCCCAGCCAGCGGTGGCGAAGAAGCGGCCCCCGATAACAAAACGATGTGGAAATTGCAGGAAGCGTTAAAGCGGGCGGAGAAATGGAAATAAACAGTCCCGAGATTCGGGCCAATCACCGCTCCGCTCAGGATGCTACCGTTATAATCGGAAACGCTCCCCCTATTAACCATTAAAAATTCACCATTCAACATTCACAATTATTCATGTCCTCCAACAACTACCCCTCCCCCTCCCGTGTCCTCGTCATCGTCGCCCACCCCGACGACCCTGAATTCCCCGCCGCCGGAACCATCGCCAACTGGACGGCGCAAGGTGTGCAAGTCACCTTTGCCATCGTCACCGACGGCAGTAAAGGTTCCCCCGAACCCGGCATGACCAGCGCGCAACTTGTGGCCATGCGCGAAGTCGAACAGCGCAACGCCGCCGCCGTTGTGGGCGTGACTGAAGTCCTTTTCCTCGGTTACGAAGATGGCCGCGTCGTCAACAACACCGACCTCAAACAGGATTGCGTCCGCCTGATCCGCCAATACCGCCCCGACGTGCTCATCACCCACGACCCGACCGCGCGGATCATCGGCAACCAGCGCATCAACCACCCCGATCACCGCGCAGTGGGCGATGCCGTCCTCGATGCCGTGTTCCCCCTCGCCCGCGACCGCCTCAACTTCCCCGAACACGAGGCCGAAGGGCTGGAACCGTACAAAGTCCTCGACATTTTCCTCACCGGCACGAACGAACCCAACCTGACCGTAGACATCACCGCGACGATTGACAAAAAGATCGCCGCCCTCAAAGAACACAAATCCCAAATCGGCGACCCCGAAAAGCTCGAAGAGCGAATGCGCGAATTCGGCGCCCGCTCCGCCGAAGGCACCTCCTTCCACTACGCCGAACGCTTCCGCCGGGTGCAACTACCTGGATAAAAAGCCACTTTGACGCAAAGACGCTAAGACGCAAAGTTTTTAAGAAAAATACTTTGCGATCCTTTGCACCTTCGCGGCTTTGCGTCAAAAGGTCTCATCAATTATAAGGAACCCTCATGTCAGATCAACAAGTTATCTACTCCATGGTGCGCGTCGGGCGCATCCACCCACCGAATCGTCAAGTCCTCCGGGACATCTCCCTCGGCTTTTTTTACGGCGCTAAGATCGGTGTCCTCGGCCTCAACGGCGCGGGGAAATCCACCCTCCTCCGCATCATGGCCGGTCTCGACGACGAATACATCGGCGAAACCACCCTCTCCCCCGGCTACACACGCGGGATGCTCGAACAAGAACCTCAACTCGACCCCACCAAAACCGTCAAACAAGTCGTTGAAGAGGCCGTCCAAAACATTGTGGACCTCCTCGCCCGCTACGACCAGATCAACGAAAGTTTTGGCGACCCCGATGCCGACTTCGACAAACTGATGGACGAACAGGCCAAAGTGCAAGAACTCCTCGACCACCACGACGCCTGGAACCTCGACAGCCGCCTCGAACTCGCCATGAGCGCCCTCCGCTGTCCGCCCTCCGACACCCCTGTCAGCGTCCTCTCCGGGGGGGAACGCCGCCGCGTCGCCCTCACCCGCCTCCTCCTCACCAAACCCGACATCCTCCTCCTCGACGAACCCACCAACCACCTCGACGCCGAATCCGTGGCCTGGCTGGAGCGCCACCTCCAAAATTATCAAGGCACCGTCATCGCCGTCACCCATGACCGCTACTTCCTCGACAACGTCGCCGGATGGATTCTCGAACTCGACCGGGGCTACGGCATCCCCTGGCGCGGCAACTACTCCTCCTGGTTAGCCCAAAAAGAAGAACGCCTCCGCAAAGAAGAAAAATCCGAAACCAAACGCATGCAAACCCTCAGCCGGGAACTCGAATGGATTCGCATGTCCCCCAAAGCCCGCCAAAGCAAAGGCAAAGCCCGCGTCTCCGCCTACGAAAACCTGCTCAGTCAGGAATACGAAAAACGGCGCGAAGAGATGGAAATCTACATCCCGCCCGGCCCACGCCTGGGCAACGTCGTCATCGAACTGAACAACGTCACCAAAGCCTACGGCGACCGCGCCCTCTTTGACAACTTCTCCATGAGCATTCCCGCGGGCGGCATCGTCGGCGTCGTCGGGGCGAACGGGGCGGGCAAAACCACCCTCCTCCGCATGATCACCGGGCAAGAAAAACCCGACAAAGGCACCGTCCGCATCGGCGAAACCGTCAAACTCGCTTACGTGGATCAATCCCGCGAATCGCTCGACGGCGAGAAAAATGTCTGGGAAGAGATCAGCGGTGGGGCGGAACAACTCGATCTGGGCGGGCACAAACGCAACAGCCGCGGCTACGTCTCCAGTTTCAATTTTGCGGGCAGTGACCAGCAAAAACTCGTCAAAGCCCTCTCCGGCGGCGAACGCAACCGCGTCCACCTCGCCAAAATCCTCAAAGAAGGCGCGAACGTCATCCTCCTCGACGAACCCACCAACGACCTCGACGTGAACACCCTCCGCGGCCTCGAAGACGCCCTCGAAGAATACGCCGGGTGCGCCGTCGTCGTCTCCCACGACCGCTGGTTCCTCGACCGCATCGCCACCCATATCCTCGCCTTTGAAGACGACGGCCAGATCATCTGGTTTGACGGCGGCTGGAGCGACTACGAAGCCGACCGCCGCAAACGCCTCGGCAAAGCCGCCGAAACCCCCAAACGTCTGACTTACCGAAGTTTGACGCGGACATAACGCTTGTAGTCGCGCACGCCAGTGCGTCTCTGCACTCCGCAGACTACGTGCATCACTACGAACGGTTTGACGCGGACATAACGCTTGTCGTCGCGCACGCCAGTGCGTCTCTGCACTCCGCAGACTACGTGCATCACTACGAACGAAACAATGCCCCATATTCATTTTCTTCATGATCTGACCCCCACCGAACGCGCCACACTCGACCGCCTCCTCGCCCCGGACATCCGCCTCACGACGGGCGAAGAAGAAACCGGGGCCGCGACGGTGGACCTCCTCATCGGCGCGAACCCAACCCCTGCGTGGCTCGCCTCCCCCACCCTCCGCGCGGTGATCGTCCCCTGGGCAGGTGTCCCCGAAAAAACCGTCGCCGCCCTCCGCGAATACCCTCACCTCGCCCTCCACAACCTCCACTACAACGCCCAACAAACCGCCGAAATGGCCGTCGCCCTCCTCTTCGCCGCCGCCAAATTCATCGTCCCCTACGATCAAAGCCTCCGCCGCGCCGACTGGACTCCCCGTTATGAACCCGCCCGCGCCTTCCTCCTCCACGGCAAAACCGCCCTCATTTTAGGCTACGGCAGTATCGGCCAGGCCATCGGGCGGATGTTGAAAGGCATCGGCATGACGGTGATCGGAACTGTTCGTAGTGGTGCGCTTCAGCGCCCCTTCGCCGACGAAATCCACCCCCAATCCGCCCTCCCCACCCTCCTCCCCCGCGCGGACTTCCTCCTCATCGCCCTCCCCCTCACCGACGAAACCCGCGGCCTGATCGGCGCGCCCGAACTCGCCCTCCTCCCCGACGCCGCCGTCCTCATCAACATTGGCCGCGGCCCCATCGTAGACGAACACGCCCTCTACGATGCCCTCACCTCCGGCAAACTCGCCGCCGCCGGCCTCGATGTCTGGTGGAACTACCCCAAAGACGAACCCTCCCGCACCCACACCCTGCCCGCCAACGTCCCGCTCCACGAACTCGAAAACGTCGTCCTCAGCCCCCACCGCGGCGGCCAAGTCCGCGAGCGCGACGAAAGCTGGGCAACCGCTTTGGCGGACATGATCAATATGTTTGCGAGAGGGGAGGAGATGCCCAATCGGGTGAATCTAGAGATTGGGTATTAATAACCAAAAAAAAGGGACGAGCCATGTACATGGCTC
>JABWBV010000416.1 GCA_013359445.1 Anaerolineales bacterium
ATCAACAACACGGGGGGCACCACCCTCAACTGGATGATTGAAGAAGACGCCCTAGCCGCCCAAACTTCCCCGGTCATCCCGCTCCCGCCCGCAGGTTCCAACACCGCGCGGGGTGGAAGTGCCGATAGCACAGCCCCCATCCTCTATGATTCACCCGCTGACTTCAGTGAAGATTTCGCGGACATCACCGCGCTCGCCGGGTGGTTTGCTCAAAATAACAGTAACCCGCTCGGAACCACTGGTTGGTTCCAGGGCAACGATACCGTCTTCCCAGCGCACGCTGGCGCGCCCACTGCTTACATTGGTGCCAACTTCAACAACACGGCTGGCGTGGGAACCATCAGCAACTGGCTCTTAACCCCTGAACTCACCCTCAACAATGGGGATACACTCTCCTTCTGGACTCGAACCGCGACCGGCAGTATTTGGCCTGATCGCTTGCAGGTTCGTTTGAGCACTGCCGGGGCCAGCACAAATGTCGGGGCCGGGGCCGAAGATGTTGGCGATTTCACCACGCTCTTGCTCGACATTAATCCCACGCTGGCTTCGGGCGGATACCCCGAAAGTTGGACCCAATACACCGTGACCGTCAGCGGTCTCTCCGGCACCACTTCGGGTCGGTTTGCCTTCCGCTATTATGTCACCAATGGTGGCCCTAGCGGCTCCAACTCCAACTACATTGGGATTGATACGGTGGAATATGTTGGCAATGCGGCGCCAGCCGTCTGCTCTGCGCCTTCGGATATCCCCTGGGTCAGTGTTTCGCCCACCAGTGGAAGCACGAATCCCGGCAGTAGCTCCGATGTCAGCGTGGTGTACGACACCACTGGTCTTGCAGTAGGCTCCACCTACACCGGCACATTGTGTGTCACCAGCGATGATCTCGTCAACCCGTTGATAACTATCCCCTTAACCTTAACCGTTGAAGCGCAATCCTATGGCGTGGCCTTGTCTTCGGACCAGGCAGATTCAGGGGATGCAGGCACATCGGTCCTTTATACGGTGACCATCACCAACACGGGCAACCTTGCCGACACCTTTGACCTGACCGCCGCGGGGACCTGGACTGCGAACCTCTCGCAAGCCTCCGTCACCCTGGCTGGCGGCGAAGTCGCAACGTTCACCGTCGAGGTGGCAATCCCCAGTGGTGTCGCCGATGGCGATAGCGCCGTGACCACCGTCACTGCCACCTCCCAAAATGATGGCACTGCGACTGACAGCACGGCATTGACCACCACTGCCATTGTCATTGTTGAAGAGTACGAAGTCTATCTGCCCCTCCTCATGCGCGGTCCGTAATTCTTCCTTACAACAAGGTGCCCATCCAAGCACCTTCTGAAAATAAAACCGCCCTCCAAATTGGAGGGCGGTTTTATTTTGAAAAAAAGGGGGCTGGTAACCGTTCACCCGGGGATTAATCAAAATCCTCGCCAAAGCCGTCCTCGCCCTCATCGGACGCCCCATTCGCCGCAACGGCTGGAGCGCCTGCGAAAGCCTGTTGCCGGACCACTTGATCAATTTCAGTCGCCAGGTCGGGGTTTTGGCGCAGGAAGTCTTTCGCATTTTCGCGTCCCTGGCCCAAGCGAATATCGCCATAGGAAAAGAACGCCCCTCGTTTGGTGATCACTTCGATGTTTGTTGCCAGATCGAGCAAATCGCCATATTTCGAAATCCCTTCGTTGTACATGATGTCAAACTCGGCTTCGCGGAAGGGGGAGGCCACTTTGTTTTTCACGACACGCACTCGGGTTCGGTTCCCGATCACTTCCGCCCCAACTTTGATGGATTGAATCCGGCGGACGTCTAAACGCACGGAGGCGTAGAATTTCAGCGCTTGCCCCCCCGTGGTGGTTTCGGGGTTTCCAAACATGACGCCGATTTTTTGGCGAAGTTGGTTCGTGAAAATTACGGTGGTATTCGTCTGCTTGATGGCGCCGGAAAGTTTTCGTAGGGCCTGGGACATCAACCGGGCTTGTACACCCATCGTGGCATCGCCCATATCGCCTTCGATTTCCGAACGGGGAACCAGGGCGGCGACAGAGTCAACGACGACGACGCCAATGGCCCCGGAGCGCACCAGGGTTTCGGTGATTTCAAGCGCTTGTTCACCGGTGTCCGGTTGGGAGACGTACAAACCACGAATATCGACGCCGACTTTTTCTGCATATACCGGATCGAGGGCGTGTTCCATATCGACAAAGGCGCAGGTTTCGCCCATACGTTGGGCTTCGGAGATGACGTGCAAACAGAGGGTGGTTTTCCCGGAGGATTCCGGGCCATAGATTTCGGTGATGCGTCCCCGCGGGATACCGCCTACGCCGAGGGCAAGGTCCAGGGACAGCGCACCGGTGGGGATGGCGGCCACGACCATATGTTCCGCATCGCCCAAACGCATGATGGAGCCGTCGCCATAGCGTTTGAGAATATCACCCAATGCTTTATCCAGGGCAATGGCACGGTTGCTATCCATGCCGGGATCGGGGGTAGAGGAAGGTTTTTTACGAGCCATGAGAAATACTCCTTATACTGTACACAACCCGGCCAGGTTTTCAGGTTCCATTTGGCTTACAGTTCAGGTTGTGGATTAATAAAATTGGTGCAAGCACCCGCTTAATTTTAGCACGGGTGTTCTACGTGTCAAGATTTGTCGTCGCAGGGTTTATGGGGGAAACAACGGCTTTGATGATTTCTTCCAGGGGCTGGGTCTGCCCGGTGGCGTAGGCTTGAAGGTAAACCGCTTCGGGGACTTCGGTTTCGGCTTGGGTGAGGAATTCCCCGGCCAGGTGGCGTTCGTACCCGGGGGTTTTGGGGTTGTGGTAGGCGTGACTGAGTTGGATAATCGCCTGGGGGCAGTCCCCCGTGCGGGCCAGTAAGAGGCCGTGTTCGATGACCGTTTGCAGGAGGACAGAATCAAGTTTGAGAATTTTCGCCAGTTGCAGGGCTTCGGAAAAATGCCAGGCCGCGGCGAGGTTGGCTTTTAGTTCGCGGGCGACTTTGCCGAGGTTGAGGTGGGCCAAGGATACCCCCCATTGATCGCCGATTTCTTCAAAAAGTTGTAGGGCTTGGGTGAGGCGCTCACTGGCCTGATGGAAGTCTTGCATGTAAATGTCTAAGAGGCCCAAGTTATTGTAGGAGTCAGCCAGACCTTGACGGTCGTTGAGGGCGAGGTAGAGGGCGGCGGTTTCTTCGGTGTAGCGGCGCGAGGTTTCAAAGTTTTTTAGGGAGTAATGTACCACGCCTAAATTACTGAGCGAGATGGCGATGCCCTGGCGCGCCCCAATTTCGCGTTTGATGGCCAGGCTTTTTTCATGCCAGGCAATGGCTTCTTCATACGCGCCCTGATTTTCGGCCAGGACGCCAAGGTTGTTGAACACTATCGCGGTGCCTTCCCGGTTGCCAATCGCTTGAAATGCCTTTTGGGCGTCCAGATAACTTTGTTTCGCGCGCTCAAATTCGCCTTGCACGCGGGCGGTATCCCCCAACCCACACAGAACACTGCCCTCGCCTTGTTTTTCCCCTAATTTCCGAAACGTTTCCAAAGAGAGGTGGTAAGCGAGTTTGGCTTCTTCAAACGATCCCAGATGGTAGGCAACCCGGCCCAGCCCTTGCCGCGAGTCTGCCGCATGTTTTTCGGCGTGGATGTGCTCGAAAATGACGAGAGCCTGCCCATAATAATTCTGCGCCTGTTGATAATGCCCCAGTAAGTCATTATTTTTCGCCAATCCATAATAGGCATTTGCCACCCCTTTCTCCAAGCCGTGTTCCTGGCTGAAGGCTAAGGCGATTTGAAAGGCCAGGGTTGCCTGTTCATGCTCGCCCAAGCTTGAAAACGCGGCGGCTTGCTGGGTTAAAAAGTCTGCCCGTTGGGCGGGGGGAGCTTGCACTTGACCGGAGTCGATCAAAGCGAGACCGCGCGCGTAGGTTTCGACGGCTTCACGGTAGGCACTGGTTTGGATTAATTGGGGTCCGGCGAGTGTGAGGTAGTGAAATTCGCGTTCCGGCATGCCCGCTTCCCTCCAGTGAAAGGCGAGTTTGCCCCAATAGCCGCGTGCGTCGGGGTACACCGTTTCAATCGCTTCTGCCGCACGCGCGTGGAGGGCACGCAAGCGGTGGGGGGGCAGTTGGTTCAAAACAACACGGCGCAAGGTTTCGTGGGCAAAGGCGATTTGATTGCCCTCCATCCAATGAATGATTGCGGCGTTGCTCACCATCAAAAGCCACTGATCCCAACTCATCCGCCAGACCCAATTTTGTTGTAAGAGGGCCGGGTCTAGTTTGCGCCCCAAGACTGCCGCAAAGGTGAGGAGTTGGTGCGCCTCCGCAGGGACGCGTTCGAGCCGCCGGGCAAGCAGAGTCTCCACCCCCACCGCCCGCACCGAGGCAGGCAAAGCCCCTTTCCCAATTTCTGCCAGGCGTCCGGTTTCCCCCGCCAGGGTGCGAATGGTCTCGATCAAAAATAAGACGTTGCCCTCGGTTTCCCGAAACAACAGATCGGCGAGTTTTTCATCCACCTGGCCGAGCATGGCGTGGCTCAAAACCATCACTTCCATCGCATTCAGCCGGGCGAGCGGGAGCGAGGCAAAGTGCGGGAAATGTTGGCGCAGGTTGGGGGCTTCGTCGCTATGGTAGGAGGCCAGAATCATCACGGGTAAATCCGTGACCACTTCTTGAAAATCGCGCAATAAAGCGAGGCTTTCACTTCCGGCCCATTGGATGTCTTCCAAGATCAAAATAACGGGAGGGGCGTTTTCACCCTGGGTGAGTTGCTGGAAGAGGGTGCGTAAAACAGCCAACATGCGGGACTTGTTTGCCTGCCCATCGAGGGGCATCGGCTCCAGCACAAACGGCATTCCGGGGAGAACTCGTTCAATATCCGGCACAAGGGCTTTGAGCACACTGGCCTGCGCGGCGTCCACCGGCGTGAGGACGGCTAATAAACGCAGGGGGTCATGCCAAAATTGATACGGGCTGGGGTGCTCGGCAAAACTGCCCCCCTGAATAACGATGCTCCCGCGCACCAGGGCCTGGGCGCGAAATTCTTGCAATAAACGGGACTTTCCTACACCGCTTTCCCCGCTCACTAACCAGGCTCGCCCGTCTGGTAAATGAGGCATTTTGAGGAGCCGCTCCAGGCTGGTTAATAGCTTTTTGAGTTCGGTCTCGCGGCCTACAAAAGAGGCCTGGCGGAGAAAACTTTCGCGAATGGCTTCCGTTTCGGGGGGAGGGGGTTGGGCAAGGGCGGCGCTCAGCGCCAGGATCACCGCTTCGGCATTTTGATAGCGGTCGGAGGGGGCTTTGGCGAGGAGTTTTTCCAGAATTTGGAGAATGCCGGTTGGGGCGGGAACTGCTTCAAAGTTCGGCTCGGCAAATAAGATGTCCATCACCAACCCGGAGGGATCATCTACCCGGAAAGGATGCCGTCCGGCCAGCAGTTCGTAGCCCATGATCCCCACGGAGTACAAGTCCGAGGCCGCGGACAAGGGTTCGTCTTGCATGTATTCAGGCGGCATGTAGGGAAGGGTGCCTGATGTGCCCCGTGCTTTGGCCAAATAGGCAGACAGGCCAAAATCGAGCAGTTTGAGCTGTCCGTGGACGATTAACGCGTTGGCGGGTTTCAGGTCGCGGTGGAGGATGCCCCGTTGATGAAGATACTGGAGGGCCTGAAGCATTTGAATCAACAAGTCAATCTTTTTTTCCAGGGACAAGGCTTTGCCTGCCGCCAGGATCGATTTGGCGTCCGGCAAATATTCCATTACGAAATAGGGAATATGCTCATTGCCCTCGACGGCAAACCCATAATCTAGCACGCTGATGATGTTGGGGTGGCGGAGCGAGGCCAGGGTCTGAAATTCGTGGGCGATTTGCAATTTGCGATTGGCATTGGTCAATTGGGTAGACCGGGAACCGTCGCCGGTTTCATGCTCCAAGCGCACACGTTTGATAGCCACGCTTTTGGTTGTCAGGCGATCTGTGGCGCGGAAAATGACCCCCTCTCCACCAGAACCGAGTTGTTCGTGGATTAAATAACGTTTCGAAAAAATGCTCACGGGCTTCATATTGGGTCAAATTTCAGCGGAAATAACCTTCCATTTCGAGAAATAGTGTAGCACAAACCATTCCTTCTCACTCAAATTTCTGGGGAATTGGTGCAATTCTCATGCGAAAATGCGGGCAAAGTTTGCGCCCTGTAATCGTGAGTGCCTGGTTTGGCGGATGAGGCGGAGATTGAGTCTTGACGAAAAACAAGGCGAAAAGTAAACTCATCGCTGTATTTAAGTTTTATCTTAATTAGACGATGCCAACGACGAAAGACCTCCAACTCCTCAAAATTCTCAGCCACGCCGAGCGACATCGCATTTTGCGCTTTCTGATGAAGCAGGCCGCGACGCTGTCCCAACTCGGTGCGGTGTTTGAACAGTCTGCCGCCCACATCCGCCATCACTTGAAAATTTTGGAAGAGGCCGGGCTGGTCGCGATGACCTCTCCCCCGCCGGACCACAACCATCTAGAAAAATACTACAAAGCCACCGCCGACTCGTGGCTAATCCACCACGCGGTTCTGCCGGAATATGCCGAACATCAGCCCAACCTCGTATTCGCCAGTAAGGA
>JABWBV010000417.1 GCA_013359445.1 Anaerolineales bacterium
TGGGCGGTCACGGGGAGGATCATCTCCGGCTTGCGAATCCCCTTCGCCCGCCCCCAATCGCGGTACGTTTTCATCGCCAGCAGGATGCTCTCCGTCCCCCCGGAGGACACCGTCCCCACGACATCTGCCCCGCCCCCCAACATGTTCGCCGTCATCCGCACAATCTCCGCCTCAAACTTGGTCGCACTGGGCCAGACATCGGCATGGAGCGGGTTACTTTGCGAGTGCAGGGCATACACCCGGTTCAGAAAATCAATGTGCGCCTGATCCCCGTGGTACACCGCCCCGGACACCATCCCCTCCCGCCAGCGATCTTCTTCTTGGGACTGCATCGCCTCCATCTCCCGCAGAATCTCCGCCCGATCACGCCCCTGCGCGGGGAGTTCGGTAAACGCGGGGAACCGGTCTTTGTACGGTTTGAGCGAACTTTCCAGCCCGCCCATCATGTCGTCGTATTCTTTGTCAATTTTCTGGCGAATGGAGGGGATCGCTTTCAGCCGTTTTTCAATCCACGCGACCACGCGCGGGGGGAAACGGTGGAGGTTGTTGAGGAGGAGGGATTCGAGGTTCATAGAAAAATGGGTACACAGATTTTAAGGATGCCGCAGTTTTTTTTTATTTAACTCATGTTACGCAAGGTGCGACGCACTTCAGGCAATTTTAGGGAAAAAGGCGAAATCTTAATCCCGGCTTTTCTCTTGGGTCAAGTGCGTCGCACCGAAAAGATTCTTATCTGCGAAAATCTGAGTAATCTGTGTACAAATCAATGCCCCAACTTGTTCAGCCGCGCGTGAATTTTCCGGTTGCTCTCGTAGAGGGCGAGGTATTCTTTGAACAAGTCGTCGTAAATTTTGCGGTGATCGGGGTTGGGGGTGTAGGTTTTGGCGATGGGGGTGTGGGCACCGAGGTCGTCGTAGGAGAGATGCCCGAGGGCGGCGGAGGCAAGCAGGGCCGCGCCGCGCACGTTCACTTCGATGGGGTCTTGCATCTGCCGGATGGGGCGGTTGAGCACATCGGCCTGAATCTGGCACCAGATGTCGGACTTTGCGCCGCCGCCGACCATGTGAATGACCTCGGCTTTGCGCCCGGTGAACTGTTCGACGTACTTCAACAGCCACCGCGCGTTGTACGCCACCCCCTCGTACACGGCGCGGATCAGATGCGCGCGGGTAGTGCGAAGCGACAGGTTGTGGAACCCCGCGCGGGTCGCGTGGTCATCCACCGGGGTCCGTTCCCCGTTCAGCCAGGGGGTGAAGATCAGGGAATCGCTCCCCGCGGGGGTCCGGGCGGCGATTTCGTCAAACAGTTGGTAGGCGTTGGCAGGTTTTTCCAGACTCAAACCATCCTCGGGGAAGATGATCTGATCCCGCAGATATTGCAAACTGGCCCCGGCGGTTTCTTGCTCGTTCGTCAGCAGATACCGCCCCGGAATGGCGGACGGGAGCGAGGCCATGTTGTGAAAGAGGTCGGTCTTTTTGTAGGGGACGTGGCAGGTGAGCCAGGACGAGGTGCCGATGTAGAGGTGCGTCTCAAAATCCCGCACCGCACCCGAGCCGACCGCCGCAGACAGCACATCCGGCGACCCCATCACGACTTGCACATCTTCCCGCAAGCCCCATTCCCGCGCGAGCGCGGGGCGCAACGGGCCGAGGAGGCTGTTGGCGGGGTGGAGTTCGGGGAGTTTGGCGGCGTCAATGCCGGAGAGGCGGACGAGGTCGGGGTGGTAGGCGATGTGATGGATGTCCCGCGTGTCGGTGAGCCAGTAGAGGGTGATGGAGTCGTAGGAGGCGGCGAATTTTCCGGTCAGGCGCAGGCCGAGATAGTCTATCGGTTCGAGGAATTTGTAGGTGCGCTGATAAACGTCGGGGTGGGCGTCTTTGAGGTAGCGGATGTGGGCGAAGGGGTCTTTGCCGGAGTGGGAGGGGAGGCCGCCGGTCAGGGTAATCCATTTGAGCAGTTTGTCCGCCGCGTATCCTTCGATTTTGAGCGGGCCATTTACCACCGGGGCAAGGTGGGCACTGCCCCGCGCGTCCATCCAGATGATCGCGTTGCCCAGCGCGTTTTCGTCCTCGTCCACCGCCACCGTGCCCGACCATTGTCCGGTGGAGACGATGGCGGCGATGTCTTCGGGGGGGACGAGGGCGCGGGCGAGCAGGCGTTTCACCGCCCGATCAATCGCGTGCCACCAGTCGGTGGGGTCTTGTTCCGCACCCCCACCGGGGAAGAGGTGGAGCGCGGTGGGTTCAAACTCACTGCCGAGGAGGTCGCCGTGCGTGGAGAAGAGGGCGACTTTGGGGCCGGACGTGCCGAGGTCGAGGGCGAGGATGGAGGGGGTAGAGGGCATGGGGGGACTCCTGAGGAGGTAGTATACCTCGGGTGAGAGGAGACGCGGAGGTGAGCGCTAAAAGCGAGTTTTTCGTGGGGAGGCGCGTCGGGGCGAGACGGGCGGGAAGAAGGCGGCGTTTGCATTCAGGAATCCGTTCCCGCCCGTCTCGCCCTTACGAGGTGCGCAGTGGGGATGGGCTTGCGTGTTTGGCTAGGAGGAGATGGACGGACAAGGCCCGCCCTCTTTTCGGACGCGCGTCGGGGCGAGACGGGCGGGAAGAAGGCGGCGTTTGCATTCAGGAATTCGTTCCCGCCCGTCTCGCCCTTACGAGGTGCGCGGGGGGAGATTAGGCGATGAGTGATACGTCATTCGCGGGAGAAGTTTATCGAGATCGTCTTGATGTTTGATGGGGTTATCGAGGATATATTGCCGCGTGGCTTGCAGGTGGTGCTCATCGCGGATGATGCGTTCATAGTAGCCGCGTTGCCAGACTTTTTCGCCTGGGGTGCGGCGAAGTTGGTTGAGGCGAGTCGTAACGGCGGTTTTGTAATGCCCCACGACGACGCCTAGCGACCCCGCGAGCGCCGCGCGGAATTCGCCGATTGGGAGGGTGGGATCGAAGTTGGCCGGGTAGTCTTTGAAGTTGAAAATGATGTGTCCATGTTCTGGCATGATGATGAATTCATCCAGTTCCAGGTGTTGGGCATGGGGCTGTTCCGGGATGCGGAGCATCATGTTGACGGCGAGTTCTTGGTATTCGGGAGTGCCGAAGAGCGGTTCACGCTGGTAGGTGACAATCGTGACGAAGTAGTAGCCCGGAGAGCGATAGTCCCACCCTTTGAGGCGAATGGAGTGGCGATGATGGTGGAGGGGAGAGGAAGACATAGGCGATTATCGTAGAGTCAAAGAAGATCATGGAGGATCGTCGGGGCGAGACGGGCGGGAACGACGCTTCGTTTGCAATCATGATACCCTTCCCGCCCGTCTCGCCCATACAGAGTGAGGAGAGCGCGGCCAGCCTTGGTCATCGCGGGGATTTATGCAAAGACGTTGAAAGACTCTGATAAGTATAACGACCACGGAGAACCCGTCAAGTTTGGATGGAAAAATTTTAGTTACCTGTACACAGGGTCGTTGAGGTCTCATGCTATAATCCCACCATCGAATTTTTGGAGGAAAAGATGGTAAAAAATCCTTTCGGGGAGAAAATGAAGTTTTCCAGGGCGGCTTGTATCTAAACCTGTAGAAGTGTACTCCATGGACATCACACCCCTCATTGCCAACTGCCTGGACGGAGATGCGCGGGCCATTGAACTTTTTGTTCACGAGCACGAAGAAACCATCTTCCGCCTGGCCCTTTCGATCCTGGACGATCCCGCCGAGGCTGAAGAAGCCGCGCAAGACGCTCTGCTCGCCGCGCTGGGTGCGCTAGACACCTATCGGGGCGGGTCAGCCTTTTCGACCTGGTTGTACAAGATCACGTTAAACGTCTGCCTGCGCCGGTTACAAAAACGCCGAGCCTGGGAACGCCTCAAAAACACCCTGTACACCCTCACGCGGTTCTTCTCCGATCCGCCCGCCCACCCCGAAAAGACCCTCCTCCAAAACGAGGCCGATACCCAACTGTGGAACGCCGTCCAAACCCTCGATGACAAACACCGCCTCCCTGTCATTTTGCGCTACTATCACGACCTCCCCATCGCCGAAATCGCGCAAATTCTCGGAGTCCACGAAGGCACGCTCCACTCCCGCTTAAATACAGCCCGCAAACGTCTGCGGGTGCTCTTGCAGGTAACCGAATGAATGAACTCACCCATCCTCAAGTTCAACAGCTTTTAGCCCGTCAGGCGGAGGTGCTCTCCGAAACGGAAAAAGCCCAGGTGAACGCACACCTCGAAACGTGCGCCGCTTGCCGGGGCGAAGTCCATGCGCTCCACGAGCTTGAAACCCGTCTGCGTGGGGGCTTGCACCGCCGCTGGGATTTTGTTCGCACCCCCAACCTGCACACCGCGCCCGCCCTGGAAACTTACTCCAAGAGAAAACTCATGCAAAAACAAACCTTTCGCTTTGTCCGTTTTGCTTTTTTGACCGCACTCCTCGTCCTTGTCTTGGTGGGAAGCCTGGATTGGTTCCTGTCCACGCCGACGAACAAACCAGACGTCACCACGTCTGTACAAACTCCTGCTCTCGATCAGGTTACAACTCCTGTGAATGAAATGCTAGCCGTGCCTGATGGTTGGTTGGTTTATTCCTCGAATCGTGAAGGTAAAATGGAAATTTACCTGACAGATGCCTCTGGCCGTGAAGAAATCAATCTATCAAACAGCTCAGACGACACTTACCAGCCGATTTGGTCTCCCGATGGACAACAGATTGCGTTCATGTCTAATCGCAATGGGGACTTCCAAATCTTCGTTATGAAAGCCAATGGCACCGAAATCACACAACTGACGAACCGCACCCAGCTCTCAGAAATTTCCTTTTGCTCAAACAAGGTCCCGATCCGTAACGTGCAATTCGATAAAGGCGGTTATTTTGGCTTATCCTGGTCTCCAAATGGAGAAACCCTTGTTGCAACGCTTCCCATGAGCATAGATGGCAACATGTTTGAACCCCTGTTCCTGATCCGCACGGATGGTTCGGGGATTACCCAATTAACACAAGGCAACGACATTCTCTCGCACTGGTCGCCTGATGGAGAGCAGATTCTTTTCTACAGACTTGCGGATTGCGACGGAGAGGGTCACGATCTTTTTAGTATCTACCCGGATGGGACAGGACTCACTAATTTGACGCGTGATTCGGCGCTCACGTATACAGACTTTGTTTGGTCGCCGGATAGCTTAAAAATCGCCTACCTTGTGACGAATATTGACCAAAACGGGGAAAAATATAGCGAACTTCGAGTGATGGATAGGAGCGGAGCAAACCCCATCCCTCTGTACCGCGAACCCGTACCTCAAAAGATAACATATTCAGGGAGTGTAGCCTGGTCGCCAGATGGGAAAACTCTAGCCTTTGTGATGCCAGGTGATAACGACACCCTCATGCACCTCATCAATCCGGATGGGACGAATTTACGACCATTGACAACAGCCGCCGATCACTATTTCGATCTGGATTGGTCTCCGGATGGAAACTGGATAGCGTTTATGGCCGGAATCGATACTCCGATGCTTTATGTGTTGGATGTGAGGAATGCGCCTTCGTTACCCGACGAATGGATTCGTCTTACCCCGCCAAACACCCAAAATTTCGGTGTGAGCTGGCGACCAACTCCAGTTGATTTGAATGAAGTTACCCATGCAGAACCCTCTATTCCTCCCCAAATAACCACGATCCAAATGTTCGACGAACAAAACGGTTGGGGCATGGCGACGAATTTTACTTCGGGCTTGTTGTTGCACACCCAAGATGGCGGGCAAACCTGGCAAAGTGTCACGCCTGAAGGAGCGAGTTATATCAATCACTATTTCATGCTGGATGCTCAAACCGCGTGGGTGTATCTCGCGGCCCATGATAACCTTGTCCCAGAAGACCAACTTCTCCGCACGCAAGATGGCGGACAAAGCTGGCAACGGTTCGAGGTGCCATTTGTACATAGCATCGAATTACAATTTCAGGATGCAGAACAAGGGTGGGTTTTAGATAACAGGCAGTGTGATTATGGGGAAGGGAATTGTGAATCAAATTTTGGTCTCTATCAGGCCTACCAGACCAGCGATGGGGGAGAGACCTGGAACTTAATGAAGATGAATGCGCCCAATGATCCTATCGTTTCTTTGTCATTTATTCCCAGCAAACAACTTTGGTTCCGGGATACGACCATGGCCTGGGTGGGCGGAAAAACCATTACCTCCGACCTGGCAATCCCCTTATTCGTTACCCATGATAACGGGCAGACCTGGCAAGAAAAGCAAGTTCCGATTATCAGGCATCAAACGTCTGTTGCCTTTACAGATGGCATTACTTATTCATTTCCCATCATTCTCTCAGACGAGTTGATCTATCAAGTCGCCACTTATCGGGCGAGCGAAGATGGGGTCTCCTCTTTTCCAGTTCCGGCCTTCCTTGTAACGCGAGATGGCGGCGAATCCTGGGCTTTGAACCCAATGCCCGATTCCTGGAACGGTGAAATTGACTTTGTCAGCCCCCTGGAGGCTTTTGCCATTTGCGGGAACGCGTTATGTGTTTCGCACGATGGCGCACAAACCTGGGAAACGCTTACATCCACCCTGGACTTCACCGAAACCGACAGCCATCATATCAAAATGGACTTCGTTTCCCCCACCACAGGCTGGGCGGTAGAATACAAACCGGACACCCAAATGCGCTGGATTCTCTACCAAACCACAGACGGCGGTCAAACCTGGACAGAAATCTCACCCGTCATTTTGCCGTAAAATCAAGAGCGCCCCACTTCAAAAAGCGGGGCGCTCTAATTGCTAATCATTCTTAATTCACTCCCCCCTCCACCCCTCCTCCTCCCTCTCAAACACCACTTCTACCAACACCGCACTCCCCTCCCACCCCCACACGGTTGCCCCTTCCCCATCCACCACGATCTTCTGTGGCATGATCCCCGCCGCCAGCGCGGACTCTACGATGGCGAAATAATCTGCCGCGAGCGGGTGCGCGTAAAATGGCGCGGGATCCCCTGCCGCGTAGGCATCTAGCACCGCGTTGACGGCCGTCAGTGTCCGGTCGGCCTCGGCATAATTGCCCGCGCGCAGAGCGGCGTCTGCCTCCACCATCAGCGTTTCCAGGGTAAGGTTTTCCAGTGCGGAGGGGTGGCGCACGTAATCGGCCACAATGCCCCGGTCAGTCAGATCGCCAATGCCCGGAAGCCAGGCCGTCGCGGACGCGCTCGCGCTCCTCGAGGG
>JABWBV010000418.1 GCA_013359445.1 Anaerolineales bacterium
CTGGCCGCGCTCGCCCACCCGCAATGGGGGTTGCAACCCGCCCCGTTCGACGTCGCCTACGCCCTCCGCGAAGCCATTGACGGGCTCGACCTCATCCGCGCCCAACTTCTCGCCGAAGTTCTCTACCGCCCCCAAACCGGCGCGATCCTCCGCCCCTTCGAAGACCTCACCCCCGACATGCAACAGCGCATCACCTACGTCCTCGGCGAACGCTACGAACGCTTGCGATCCTGGCTCGAAAAATACACCGTCAACCCACCCGATGCGCTCGACTTCTTCTTCAACCGCCTGTTCGGCGAACGTCTCTCCCAACCTGGCTACCGTTTCCACCACGCCCTAGACTCCGGCAAAGTCGTCGCCAACTTGATCGACTCCATCCGCAACTTCCGTTGGGTCGTCGGCGAACAGATCGAGGCGGAAGGAGCTTCTGTCGGGCAGGAATATCTCCGCATGGTGCGCGACGGCCTGATCGCCTCCCAGTACGTCAGCAGTTGGGAAACGCAAACCGCCGACGCCGTTCTTCTCGCCCCCGCCCACACCTTCCTGATGTCCAACCGCCCCGTAGACATCCAATTCTGGCTCAACGTCAGCAGTGGCGGCTGGTACGAACGCCTCTACCAACCCCTCACCCACCCCTATGTCCTCAACCGCCATTGGGAACCGGGCAGAATCTGGACGGACAAAGAAGAAGTGGAAACGAGTCAGGACACACTCAACCGCTTGCTCACCGGATTGTTGCGGCGGTGTCGGCGGAAGGTATATTTGGGGTTAAGCGACCTGGATGAGCATGGTTTCGATCAGAAAGGCGTATTGTTGAAGGCGATCAATCGGGTGTTTAGGGGGTAATCATGCAAGCTAAAATTCTGATCGTAGAAGATGACATCTCCATTCGTCAGGGTTGGAAATTTTATCTGGAACAGCACAATTACAAGGTAGAAACGGCCTACAGTGGTATTGAAGCCATCGAAATTTTGCGCTTTTTCACAGCCGATCTGGTGGTGTTGGACATTGAGTTACCCGAAATTGATGGGTTTGAATTTCTCGAACGAACCAAAAACCTGCACGAGAACATGCTCATCATCATTGTTTCTGGCAAATTTACGGAACCCAGCCACAAAATTACAGGCTTCCAGAAAGGAGCCATTGCTTACCTGTCCAAGCCCGTCGAAAGTGAACTGCTCCACGAAACCATCAAAGCCCTGTTGGGTAGGTTTCAGAAAGGGGGCAAAGAAACCCCGCCTTCGGCATGGGAGGTCATTGATGGTGTGCTGAAGATTCATAAAGGGGAGGCTCTAATTTGCTTGAACGGACAAGAAATTGAACTGACGCCGCTCGAAAACAACCTCCTCAAAGCCCTCTATAAGGCGCGGGGCCGCACCCTCACCCACATCCAATTAAGTGACGCAGTTTGGGAAGGGATCTTGATGCCGCAAACGCCCCCCACGGTCCGGCAACTGGTCAAAAGACTTCGCGAAAAACTCGAACCAGACCCAGAAAATCCCCATTTTATTCTGACGGTGTTTGGCGGGGGGAATAAATTTGCCGAGGCACATCAGGATGCGTGAGTTCTTTACTCAGGTCGTTGGGATTCAAGGAAGTCTGGATTTCTGGTTAGGGGTATTCATTGTTTTTGCGTTGGGAGTTGGATTTCTGATTTTCAGATGGCGCGCAATCAAAGCCCGGTTGGAGACGCTAGAAAAAACCATCGCAGAGCAAGAAAACGCAACCCAACAAAATTTGGCGTTTATGGATTACATGCAAAAGTTCTCCCATACCTTACCAACCTCTTTACAAAGGTTCAAAACCCAACTGGGAAATTTACAACTTCCCAATCTGACCGCTACACAACGGGCAGACATCATTCAGCGATTGAAAGGGGATATTCAAACCCTAGAAAAAGACGCCGAACACTTTGCCTTTATCCTGAAAGCGGAAAACCCAACGATTGGCCTTACCCGTGAATCCGTTGACCTCAAACAGTTGATCGAATCCGTCACGCAGACCTACGAGAACCACGCGAAAGGTATCAAACTGATCAGCAAAATCCCGGCAGACCCCGCCCCGCCTTTGTGGGCAGATGCGCGCGAGTTGGCTAAATTACTCCACCTCTTACTTGAAAACAGCTTCAAATATGCCCGCCCCGAAAGTCAGTATATCTTTGTTACCCTGGAAGTTCACCAGCCCACGAAACGCATCCTGCTTTCGGTGCAAGATGACGGCATCGGCATCCCGGCCAAAGATGCCCAAAGGGTGTTTGAGCCGGGGTTTCGCGTTCCCAATAAGCTCACGCACGAACAGGCTGGTAGCGGATATGGTTTACCCGTAGCCAAAGCGATTGTGGAACGTCATCAAGGAACCATCGAAGTTGTGCCCCAAGATGGCCCTGGAACCCTGATTCAATGTGTATTTCCGCTTTCCTAACAGGGAATGTCACAACTTTGTCACCACTTTTTTCCTCAAAAAATATATAGTTAGGGAGGATGTTTTTGAAAATTGTCCGATTCCCATCATTTCATACCTGGCTCTTCATACCCATTATTCTTTCGCTCACAGCCTGCGAATTGACGATCATTTTTCGCCCCGCGTCAGAAGATGAACAAACCGGCTATGTTGAAGTTTTCACAGGGACTCTTACGCCATCGCTTACCCCATCCTCTACCGGAACCGAAATCCCAATCCTTCCCTTACCGGGTACACCTGCGCCATCCCTTACCCTGTCCCCAACTGGATTCTCCACCCAAACCCTGCCCACCGCGACGCCCTCTCCCACAACAAACCCCTCTTCAACCCCCACCCCCGCCGAGGTATACGCCATTGTGAGCGGACATGACGGGATTCTCCTGGGTGCCGTTCATCGCGGGCAATGGCTGGATAACGATGCCGCGAGTGTCCGCTTGCAAGGAGGGGCGCATTACGAAATTTATGAGAACAGCTTCTTTTGGGGGAAATCCACAGGGAGCCAACCTTTTCAAATCACTTCAGGGGCTTGCAGTGGCGAGTGGGCAATCAATCTGACCCCTGCTCCGCCAACTATTGGAAACTTCCTGGCTTTGGGAGGCAATTGGCCCTTCTTTCCACGCATCCCGCAGGAATTGACCGCCAAGATCGAAGTGTATCAACAGGTAATTTCAGACCTGCTTCTTGAACAGGGGATCGAAAATCCAATCGTCCAACTCACACAATTGTTGAGAATTGATCTGGAAGGGGATGGGGCCGATGAAGTCATTATCAGTGCTACCTTCCTCGAGGGAAACACGCCCCAAGCCGGAAACTATTCCCTGGTGGTCGCGCGCAAAGCGATCAGTACAGGGGTACAAAACATATTGTTAAAGGGAGAGTTTTATCCCTTTGCTCAACCGGATCACATCCCCCACCGTTTTATCGTCAGTAATTTTGCGGACTTGAACGGGGATGGGAAGCTCGAATTGATTGTAGATGGCATTCAAAGTAACACTGGGCAAACCTGGGTCTTTGAAAGCGAACCGACGGCCATCACAGAAGTTTTACACCTTCCCTGCCGAACCTTTCCCTAAAAATCAGTGATTACAAAATAGGAACCCGAATTTGGAAGGTGGTGGGGGTGCCAGGCTCCAACGCCCATAAAAATTCGATGATCTCCCGCCGTTGCACGTCCGAGGGGAAATGTCACAACCCTATCACGTTTTATAACAACTTTATCACCACTTTTCTCGCGAACCAATTTATATTCATGGACAGCATATTCACGACAACACGTATCAAACAATCCATTTCAATCAAGGAGCTTTACCATGAAAAACCCAATCCGCTCGATCACCCAGGCTTTGTTCATCATCATTCTCGCAATGACTGCCTTAGCCGTATGCCAACCTGTTCTGGCAGGCCAATTACAAACCTTCGACCTGAGCGAAGGAACAACAATAGCGGTCGGCAATCAAGGACTTTATGTTGCCCAAACCCCTTACTTTGCCAAAACAGTCAGAATCGGGAAAATTAAAAATCTTCCACCCAATATCTTAAACGGCATAGATTTCACCTACCGCTCCCCCGCATTGGAAGTCTATTTTTACGACAAAGATGCAAAATCCATCCAGGGGTCGGGCGCTTACAGAGGCGTCCTTTACATCTTTTTCAACATTGACCAGAAAGAGAAAGACCTATGGTTCAAAAGTGGGCCGGGAACAATCACCATCTGGCACTATAACGTTCAATCGAAAAGCTGGGCCACTTGTGGCATTTATTACTCCAATGACCCCCACCTCGTGGGATCAAGCAACAATGAAGTCACCCGCCTGACTTGTACGGCAAAAGGCGACGGATACTACGTGCTGGCCTATACAACCACTGAAGCCCCCTTCCCCAATCCCGTCCCGACCTCGATGCCGACTTCAGCTCTAGAGGTTGAATAACAGCCTTTTTACTCATCAAACGTTGCATATCGGAGCCTCCTCATGAAAAATATAGCCAACTTCTTCAAACCTTTCTCTTCATTTCTCGTCGTCTACATTGCCTTTTTCGGATTAGGAGTTTCCCTTTACACCGCCCATGCGCATCCTCTCCATCGCCCAATGATCCAACTTCCTCCATGTCAAAACATCACCACTGGGCCGCTCATTGTGGTTGAAGATAGTTTGCTTCTTACGGTTACAAACACAACCACGCAAACTGTTTCCCTCACCGAAACCACCCTTGTCTGGACAGATTACTACGATCCCGAAATGTTTGTGGATTATTTTCGCTTTGTCGGAATCACGTATTGGAATGGAGATGATTTTGACTCCCCAACCACCCAGACCTCGAGTGTCCCTTTACCTGGCCTCACCAGCGCGGACTGGAACCTGGATTTTGACGGGTACGGCAACCTCTTCGGGCAGACTCACACAGTCGGCCCTTTCGCCCTACAATTGGTGTTTGACGATGCCTGTGAAGTCACGGCAGACATCACCCTGGTCGAAACGCAGATCGTAGAACCAGCAAACGGCGACGTGATCACCTCGATTGAGGACACTCGCTTTGAGGCGATCGCCTGGGACATCGGGGTAGGAACAAACAACGGAGACGGAATCGAAAGTGTGCATTTGGTTTTATTGGATCCCACCTCCAATGTGGTCGTCAATACGCTGGATTCCACCCCACCCTATTGCGTTTGGGGAAGTGGAAACCCTTGCCCCATTATGTCCTCAACGCTTTGGGACTCCTTGCCGGATGGCCCATACACCTTAATAGCCTGGGCAAAATCATCAGAGACAGCATCATGGTCGGCCCCTGCTCAGGTGGTATTTGAGATTGATCATAATCCTCTCACCCCCACCCCTACGGCAACTTCCACGCCGACAGAAACACCTTCCCCAACCCAAACCTCTACGGCAACCCCGACAAATACACCCCCTCCAACCCACACCCCAACGCCGACCGAAACGCAACCCCCAACCTCAACGCCCACCCCTACAGAACTAACCCCAACAGATTATTGGCTATTTTTGCCAGTGATCTTTGATTCGTGACTGCTTAGATTCAGCAAGCATCGGCCTCAAAAAAGGTGTTCATGGTTCTCCACGAACACCTTTTTTCGGGCCAATTCCCAGCCTCATTGACTATCTTTGATCCACAGAGCTAAGTTTTTTAGCACGTTACAAAAAAGTGGGAAGGAACATCGTTCAAGAGTGCAATCATTCCCTTTTCTCCAGAGACAGTAGAGTTTGTGGATTTCACCTTAACCGTTTAGGTTTCGTTGTATAATTTTCTTGTCGAACAAGCAGAGTACCGCGCGTTATTTCAATAATTGGAATTTAATGACCCAGGGTTCTTAAGACTCGAAAGAAATATTTCCACCTGCATTATCAACAAATAGCCATTCCGAAAATTTAATGGAACTCGTGTAATTCGTGGCTTAACTTTCCCCATGACCTCCTTCACCCCCCGCCCTGCCCAAAAACGCATCCTCCGCTACCGCCGCGGCAAACTCGGCATCTCCGCCGTGCCGGGTAGCGGTAAAACCTGGACTCTCTCCGCCCTCGCCGCCCAGCTCATCGCGTCCCAAGACCTGAGCGACGACCAGGAAATCCTCATCGTCACCCTCGTCAACTCCGCCGTAGACAACTTCGCCAACCGCATAAGCCAATTCACCAAAACGCTCGGCCTCCTCCCCGGCCTCGGCTACCGCGTCCGCACCCTGCACGGCCTCGCCCGCGACATCGTCGCCGAACGCCCCGACCTCGTCGGCCTCTCCGATAGCTTCCAAATCCTCGACGAACAAGAAACCACCCGCCTCCTCACCGACATCGTCCATGCCACCCTCCGTGCCCACCCTGCCGCCCTCGACGACTTCTTCCACCCCGAAATCGACCAGGACCGCCTCGCCTACGCCCGCCGCGAACAACTCCCCCAACTCCTCCAAGACCTAGCCCTCGCCTTCATCAAACGCGCCAAAGACCTCCAACTCACCCCCGAAACCCTCACCGCCCGCCTTCTCGATAACCCCTCCCTCCCCCTCGCCCACCTCGGCACCGACCTCTACCGCGACTACCAGCGCGCCCTCGCCTACCGCGGCGGCGTAGACTTCGACGACCTCATCCGCCTCGCCGTCGAGAGCATTGACCGCGACCCCGCCTTCC
>JABWBV010000419.1 GCA_013359445.1 Anaerolineales bacterium
CTCCCCCCGTTTCCCATTCTACGCGCTACGTTTTACGCGCTCCCCTCACACATCATTACAAAACCGCCGAAACTCACATGCCACACATCGCGCCCGCGCGGGCGTCGGCTCCGGCATCCGCTCTGTCGTCAACATCTCCTGCATCGCCCCCAACTCCCGCTGGAGCCGCTCCCGCAGACGCAGGTTGATCGGCACCTGCTCCACCTTTCGCAAAGGAATATAATACAAAAACCCGCGCTTCACCGGCAGATCATACGCCTCCTCCAACAACACCGCATACGCCGCCAACTGCAACTTAAAATGCTCCCCCGCCATCTTCGACAACTTATAATCCACCGGAATCACCTCCGTTGGATGAGCACCCTCTGCCCCCTCCGGCCAGATCACCATATCCAACGTCGCCCGTAACCCCCAACGCCCCGAAGACAACGCCACCCCAAAGGCCCGCACCCCCCGTTCAAACCCATATGCCCGCAAACTCCGCCGCGCCTCCCGCCCCTCCTCCCCCTTCCCAGCCTCCGTCCCCGCCTCCATCTTAAACGTCACCGGACGCACCTCCGGCAAACACACGTGATAATACAAAATGCGCGGACAATACACCCACTGCTTCAAATCCGTCACTCGAAACGGCGGCTCCGCCCCATCCTCTTTCCAATCCTTAACAGCATCCATAAACACCTCTTCCAGGCAACCGATCACCGCAACAACCGATCACCACTCACTGACTCACCACCTGCCGCTTCGCCCAATCCTCCTTACAAAGCGGATACAAATGCACACACCCCGGCTTCTTCCCCAAAATCTTCTTAATCCGCAACATCAACTCCTCCTGATGCGTCGGCAACAACGGCCCCAAAAACGCACTAAACTGCACCCGATCCAACCCATAATCCAGGCACGCCTCCGCAATCTTCCCCCGCTTCCCATCATCAGGAATATCATAAATCAACAAACACTGCACCACACACCTCCAAACCAACACCCAACCAACCCCCACCATTTCTCCCCTTCTCCTTTTCTCCTCTTCCCCCCTCACCACCCCATCGTAAACGCCTCATACCCCGTCCGCTCATGGCGCAAAAACGTCGCCACATGCCGCGCCTGCATCTGCATAATCACCCGCAAAGGAAACTTCTTCCCCTCAAACAACGCAGGCGCATCCAACCGCTCATTAATCTTCTCCGCCAACGTGCGCCGAAAAACCTTCGTCAACAACCCATCCTCCTCCTGCTCAAACGCCATATTCTTATTCGCCATCCCAATCACCGTCCGATCCACCACCGGCTGACGAAACTCCTCCACAAAATCCAACGTCAGACTCGGCTTCCCAGGCCGATCCGCGTGCAAAAACCCCGCATAGGGGTCCAACCCCGCCAGGGTCAAACACCGCTCGCACAGGTGATAGAGGATCCCATACCCATAATTGAGCGCAGAATTGATCGGGTCCCGTGCCCCCCGCCCGGTCCGCGCGGTAAACCCGTACCCCTCCGGGAGCGCCAGCTTGATCGCCCCCCAATATTGCCGCCCCGCGCGGCCCTCCACCCCCATCAACTCCTCCCGCAAATCCTCCACCGTCGCCTCCCCACTCACCACCTCCGGGTAATGCCGCATCCGCTCCATCTCAAGCACCCCATCCATCACCTCCGCCGCCCGCAAACGCATCTCCTCATACAAAGGCGGATCCGTCTCCTTCCGATATTTCCCCATATACTTCAACAAATTCGCCTGATTTTGCAACTTCCCCGCCCCAAACGCCATCGCCAAAAACAACCCCCGCGTCGTCCCATACGCCAACAACTGCGCCCGCCGCGTTGCCACCGTCCCCGCCAACCCCGCACTATACAAACTGGCATACGCCGTCCCCGTCCCGCTAATAAAATGAATCGGAATCCCCCGCTCCGTACACTCCCGCACCACCTCCGCCGACAAACTCACCCCCTGATTGGCAATCGTCAGCGACTCCAAATGCAACAACGGCGCCTGCGCCAACGTCTCACTCCCCTTCGTCACCTTCACCCGCTCACTATGCTTCCCCACAAACGCCCCAAACTGATCCACCACCAAATGTTGAATAATCGGCATAACAAACTCCTTTCAATTCCGCAAATCAACCAACAAACCAACCAACCAACCAACCAACCAACCAACAAATCTGCAAACCAGCAAACTCATTCTACGTTCTACGTCTCCACCACAAACACCCCATTCCCCTTTGCCGTATCCTTCCCCACCTGTGTCAACTGCCCCCACACCAGCCACGGAAACAGCACATCCCAATCCTCCAACGTCGTCGAATACACCGCCGGCCCGACCAACCCGCTCAACCACGTCTTCTCCCCCGTCCGCGCCGACCCACTGGCCACCTCCACCCACCGCGTCTGACTCTCCACCAATCGCACCCGGTTCGCCGCCGCCCACAACCGCTCCCGTTCTTCGACCGGGCGGGCATACCCCCCGCCAAATTGCTTCGCCAGAAAATCCACCCGCTCCAGCAACCGGGCAAAAAACACCCCAAAATCGGGACTCTTCACCAATTTCTGATCCTCCACCAACCGGAGTGGCGTCAAAAACGTGATCTTGACCCGTGCTCGCTGACCCTCCAACTGCCCCGACAAACGTCCCGCCAGCCCCAACACCTCTCCATGCCCCACGGGATGCTCAGGCGGATAAAACACATGCCCCAACTCCGCCAACACCTGCCAGTCATCCTCCAACAACCGTTCTGCCCACACCTGCCGCAAGGAAAACCGCCCGCGCGGCCACCCATACCCCACCCCGCTCCGCCCCGCCTCCGGCACCGCCAGCGCAAAATACGGCAAATATTCCACCGCCTCCCCAAACAGCCTAATCCAAAACGTAAACGCCTGCCCCGCCTCCAACACCTCTGGCCCATTCAACGGTGGAATCACCGTATACCCCCGCCGCTCCTGTCCTGGCTGTTCATGCGCCTGCACTAACCAACACACCGGACACGTCGCCGTATGTGCCGCCAGTTCCTCCCCGCTCAACCTCTTCCCCCCTCTCCCGCTTTGGGGAGAGGGGCTGGGGGTGAGGGAAGAGGCCGCGCACGTCGCCCGCGTCATCACATTCAACAACGCCCCGCGCAAATTACTCCCAGCCTGCCACCCGCCCAGATGGAGCGGGGATTCAGCCTGACAATGAAAACGAAGACGAACGGTAGTGAGGGGGAAAGATTCAGACATCATTGAGAAAACTCCTGGAGAAAGATCGTCAGGTATAATGGTTTCAAAAGCCCTTCAGGAATGAAGCCTGAAGCCCTTCAAGGTTGAAGCCCTTCAAGGTTGCAAAGATGGAAAAAATCACAATTACCGAAATTTTGGACGACTTACGCGCCGCCGATGAAATTACCCGGCGGTACGAACGCTGGTTTTGGCTTAGTTCGGCAGACTTTTACGAACTTTATATGCAAGGTCTCTTGGATGACGGTGAACATCTGGCTGACTTCACCAAATGGGCTGGATTTCATGAAATCAAATTAGATCGCGAAGTAGTTTTGCAGGAACACCTTATCAATTATTAAGGTTAAGAATTCTGAACGGAGATTTACCATGACAACATTATCGTTAAGCGACATTTTGGACGACATACAAGTTGCCGAACAGGGGTTGCGAAAGTTTGAACGGCGTTACTGGATCAGTTCGGATCATTTTATCGAACTTTATTCACAGGGTTTGCTCGACGACGGAGAAAACCTTGAAGACTTTTCTCAGTGGTCTGGCTATTACAAACTACGAAAAAAACGTCTGGCGGCTTTGGATAAGATCTCTTCGGATCGGGTTACTATCTTGCGCCGCAAGAGTTCAGGTGAGACGGTGCATCTCCTTCCTGCAGAACCCATGATTCAAGTCGGTTAATCGTAGTGATTACCAGAAACGCCTACGAAACTCTTCTTTATACACTGGCTGAGCGCAATGCCGGAATAACGGTTTCCACGCTGCGCCTCTATTTGGATAGTCGAACAACTGCCATTGTCCGCGGGAGCGTGTATTTTGAAAATGGCCTTGAATTGCGCGTGTTCGAACACATTGACCTTTCGGACGGTGAGATTTTGGATTATGGTTACACCATCTATCGCGGCGACGAAAAAATTCGCTGGTACGATCCCCAGCCCCACCCGGAAAACGCCGCTCTGGCCGCCACCTTCCCGCACCACTTCCACGAAGCCCCGGACATCAAACACAACCGCCAACCCGCACCCGGTATCTCCTTCGAGGCACCTAACCTCCCCACGCTGATCGCCGATTGCCTTCGATTAGCCTAAATCCGCTCGCGCTCCGCCAAACCGACATCATTCGGTTCAGGGATCATGGTTTATCCTGGCTTGCCCAAATCACTGGGCAAGCCAGTTTTTTTTAGGCAGGGATGCGTTCGTAGAGGGTGAAGGCGCGGGTGATCAATCGAATTCTTCTACGGGATTTCTTTCAAAAGTTAAGCCAAGTTCACGGCTATATGGCGTGCGGACAACGGGTGGAATTTGCTCATCATGTGGAAGAATCAATCCTTTCCCTTTGAGCGCATGATAACGGCCCCAACTAATCGAAACCATCAATTCACGTGCCCGGATTGAATCGGTATCCAGCAAGTGCAAATATTCTTCATAAAACGCTTCCGGCAGCACATCTATCCCATCAAAGGCTTTATAAAACTCTTCCTTCAAATTCTCGTCGGAATTGAATGGGCGCAAAGTCTCTATCACACTGGTCTGAAATTCCTTCGCCATCTTGTCGAATTCGGCTTTCCAAGCCTCCATCACTTCTCCAGCATAGATTTCATCCAACCACGCGCCAACCTGACTCTCGTCCACAGGTTTGCCATGTTCGCGCCGTAAAACTTTAAGCGTACCCGCAATCAGGTTTTCATTGTAGATTTTTTGCCCATCTTCGGGTTGTGTAAACACATGCACCGGGGCCAGGGTTTGCATCTTCCGGCGGCGGTTAACGCGCCCAAAGCGTTGCACCAGAGCTTCCAATGGAGCAGGTTCTGTATAGATTGTATTGAGATCAATGTCTAGACTCACCTCCACCACTTGCGTAGCAACCAGCACGATAGGGCGATATTTCTCGCTTTCGGGCTTAGCCGCATCACGAACAAATGCTTCCTTATCTAATCGGTCGCGCAAGTTAAACCGTCCATGCAGAAGTTCCACCTCAATCCCTTCTTCTTTCAAAGACTTGAGCATGAGATAGGTTTGTTGGGCGCGGTCTACTAGATTGCACACGACCAGCACAGATTTCCCCGCGCGGGCATCCGCCTCAATTCGAGCGAAATTTTCCGGTGCGAACATCTCCCCTTCGATCACCTCTAACCTATGGCGTTGAAACTCCTGAAACAAACCCGGGGCGGCGTTGATTTCCGCCGTTTCTCCAAGCGTTTCTTTCAGCCAGATTTTAATCAAAGTGGGGAAGGTTGCCGACATGATGAAAAAACGCGCATGGTAATACTTGCGAAGATATTCTATCGTTTTGAGAATCAACGCCAGCCGTTTCGTTTCGTAGGCATGGATTTCATCGAAGATGAATAACCCGTTGTGATAATCGGTCAGTTGCGCCTCATACCCTTTCAACCGGTACATCCCTTTGAGCATCTGATAAGGGCTGAACACCCGCACAGGAGGGTAGTTCAACTTATTCATATCTCGTATCAGTCGGGCGGTTCGGGCGGCGACGTTGGGATTATCTTCCCGCTCCATCAATTGTCGGTACAAGGCCAACAAACTCCGCCCATGTTGTAGGCCGACCAGACTAAGATCACCCTTGCGTAAATTGGGCGGATCGAATGTCTCCTGTAACCGCAGTTGCATCGCATTCATACTTGCCTGATAGGGCAGGGTATAAAAAAGACGCGGCATGGTCTGTCCATCTTGGGTTTGTCCGGCGGCCCAAAGTAAGGCGGCCTCGGTTTTGCCACTGCCGGTAGGGGCAGTGAGTAATACAGAGCCGGAAGTGGTTTCGGCATTGGTTTGGTGTTTGAAGAGTTTTTTGCGCTCGATTCCTCGCTTCTCCACCACATCCTCAGCCCGAAAAACAACGGAGGGAAGCGGCACCAAATGGGCGGAGGCGCTGTGATCGGCGTTAATCAACGTCCCGCGCAAAGCCAGCAAAGGCACTAGCACCTCCCCTTTCGTCTCCTGGTTGAGTTGCCGGACGAATTTTCCAAACGCTCGCACCCATTTGCGAATCCGCTTGACCGCTCCGGGCACAAAGTCCGTTTCTGGAGCAGGTATGAACTGGACGGGGGCCACCCCTAACGCGTCCAACCCTAGCGTTTGCGCCCACGCCCAGCCACATTCCACCAGCCAGCGATGTAACCCTTGAATATGTCCACTCGTCAGCCCATTGAATTGCTCAAAAAGCCGATCAGTCTCGTCTTCTTCGGGAGTAGGATATGCTTGATATAGCAGATACTCAGCGTCTTTGTGGTGCGAGATGATAGCCGCCGCCGCCCACAAGCGTTCTTCTTCATTCAGACCCTCGGTAATCCAATCCAGAAAGGCTAATGAAAAAACTTCGTGTCGGTGCTTGCCCCAACGTTCTTTTAAGGCTTTATCTTTTTGTAAAACTCCC
>JABWBV010000420.1 GCA_013359445.1 Anaerolineales bacterium
TAGCCAACATAGGCGTTTTTATCAGCAATTACCCATATCTGGTACATCAAGGATGGCCTAAAATCCTCGTTTGGTATTTTCGGCAAAACCGCATTAGGCCACTTTATCCAGTAGTTTTGCGCTTATAACAAATGTTAAAACTGCAAAAGTACTGTTTATCTAGATATGGCAAAAACGTTTCTTTTGCCGTGTTTTTACCGGATATGGCTCCCAAAATAGTTACACATTGGGTTTATCCATTTCTTAGAGCTTGGCGTTTATTTAATTGAGAGTGATTTTATGGTTTAATTAACACAAATATTTAGTCTGAAGTTTGGCGACTGGCAGACTTTTTATTAGCAAGTAGGTTAGGTGCTTTCACCCTCTTTATATAGGGAGGTGAAAGTGTCTATATTCCCGTTGAAAGGAGTCTTCAATGCGTAGGAATGACACGAAAAAACAGCCTGAAAGATTTTCTCAACAGAATATTGTGGTTATGTTTCTATTTACGCTTTTTGTGATTGCCCTATCAATTACGCAGAAAACCGATACCACCCAACTTTATACTTTTATGGGTATTGTAGTTGGGTATCTGTTCGGACAAAAACATCAGGAAAAGAAACCACTCCAAAGAATATCGCAGCAAAACATTGTCCATATGTTTTTCGTTGCGCTCTTTGTTTTGGCGTTAGCTATTGCGTTAAAAGGGGATACCCCAGCTCTTTATACCTTGTTGGGCGTTGCGATTGGGTATCTTTTTGGGCAAAGGAATTGAATTCTCATTATTTTCAGTTATGTTGAATTTGCAATATAGGCGCGCGAACTGATAGTTTGGCTTTAAAATAGAAGTATGTTTTTAATGTCTGATTATTATTGACATTAAATAGCCTACTCAACTTTTTAGGTAGTAATTGATTCCATGCTATACTTTTGGCATCACAAGAAAATGCTAAAGTAAGAAATTACACTTTTAGCAATGGCCTGCGTGGCTGAAGCGCGTGGCGGCTACACACAACCTATTGGGGCCGCTCGCGTTCAGCGTGAGCGGCTTTTTGTTTTTGGTTATGGCTTTTTTGTTTGGTATATCTCGGAGTCACCCTTGCACCAAATCCGTATCTCCGCAAAAAACCTCGGTGACGTAGCCCACCCGGATTTTTGCCCGCGCTGTTTTTGGGTAAAACTCCATGCGAAAAAACTACCCTACCAAATCTTTCCGGGAATATTTAGTTCGATTGACAGCTACACGCGCCTGTACATGCGCGGCCATTTGGAACGGCATCAACAACTCCCGGCCTGGTTGCAAGGATTAGGGAATGTGCAGAGTGTTTATGAGGGTTCGTTACATTATTCCAAGTTCAATATCCTGGATGACACGACCAATATTTTGCTGACCGGTACACCGGATGAAATCTTCATGTTGGGGAATAGTGAGTACATCATCGTAGATTACAAAACGGCGCGCTACACCGGGGCGCAGGATCGGTTGTATAAGATTTATGAAACCCAATTGAACGGATACGCCTGGATCGGACAACAAAGAGGAATCCGGCCGATTACGGGGTTGTCGTTGGTGTACATGGAATTGATCACCAATGAGGACGCGCTTGTGCATGGCGGAAATCTGCGGGAAGGTGGGTTTGCAATGGGGTTCAGTGCGTTTATTCACCCGGTCACGCTCGATTTGACGCTCATTCCCCCATTGCTCGAAAAGACTAGAGAAATTTTCGATATGCCCGTTGCCCCTGCCTGTCGGGAAGGGTGCAAGGATTGTGAACAAGTGGAAAGTTTGATTGCTCTACTCAACGGAGGCCATCCTTATGACCAATAACACCCTGTGGGGCATCCATGCCGGAGCCACCGGCGAAGCGGATAGCCTGTTCATCAAAAAGAAAGTCATCGCACTTGGCTGGCCGGAAGTGGGAGATTTGTCGAAAATTCCCGCGAACCGTGAGGCGTTCAAATCTGCGGTTGCAGTGGCTTATCCCAACATAAAAAAGGGAGCGATTCCCGTTTATGGCGGGTTGTTGTTCCGCTTTGTGCATGAGATGAAGATCGGAGATGTGGTGATCTATCCGTCCAAAATTGACCGGCAAATTCACATAGGAGGGGTTGAGGGCGAATACCAGTATCAGTCAGACTCATCCGGCTACCCCAACCAGCGTGCGGTCAAATGGCTAAAAACTTTTCCACGCACGCAGTTTACACAAGGGGCGTTATACGAAATCGGTTCGGCAGTGACCCTATTTCAGGTCAAAAACTACGCGGATGAATTTAACAGCGTTTTGGAAGGTAAACCCGCTCCGGTGGCTCCTGAGGAAGATGAGACCGTTGCCCTCGTTGCCCAGGAGATTGAACAGACTACAAGCGATTACATTTTGAAAAAACTCGCGCAGGACCTCAAAGGCCATCCGTTCGCAGAATTTGTGGCGCACGTGTTGAACTGTATGGGGTATTACACCCGGCTGGCAAAACCCGGCCCCGATGGAGGCGTGGATATTTACGCCCACAAAGACGAGCTGGGCTTTGAACCCCCGATCATCAAGGTGCAGGTCAAAAGCAGTGGGGGCAATATTGGCTTGCCGGAAGTGACCGCCTTATATGGCAACGTAGGTGAAAAGGAATTTGGTTTGTTTGTCACCCTATCAGCCTTTACTTCCCAGGCGGTGAATTTCGCCCGGAACAAGACTAATCTTCGGTTGATTGACAGTGAAGAATTGATCAAGTTGATCTTCGCCCACTACGAGCAATTTGATACGCGTTATAAGGGTCTTTTGCCTTTAAAGCGGGTGTACGTGCCTGAAACGACCCCTGATCAAGAAGGATAGTCGCCAAAAAAGGTTAGGCTATTCAATCCGTAGGAAATGACCACCCTCCTCGAACCATCTCTCATCCGCATTTTTCACCCCAAAGGCTATGCCGTCGGGGTTGGGTTTTTGGTGGATGATCACCACGCGATGACCTGCGCGCATGTCGTCGCAAGCGTCCTCGGATTAAACGCCTATCCTGAGAACCCACCCACAGACGAACTCACCCTCGACTTCCCCCTCATCGCTCACGGACAAAAACTCACCGCCCGCGTGGTAGCCTGGCAAATCCCCACAACCAGCCAGGGAGATGTGGCCGTATTGGAGATTGCCTCTCCCCTCCCAGAAAAAGCCGCCCCCGCCCGCCTCATCCAATCCTTTGACCTCTGGCATCACACCTTCCGGGCATTTGGCTTCCCGAAAAACCACGAAAACGGCACTTGGGCAACCGGGCGCATTTTGGGGACAAAAGCCGGGGGCTGGCAACAAATCGAAAGCACAGAACAGACCGGCTACTTTGTTCAGCCTGGGTTTAGTGGCGGGCCGGTGTGGGATGAACGTCTAGGTGGAGTGGTGGGTATGATCATGGAGGCGGAAGCTGCCACCCGCGCGGCGTTCATGTCGCCGGTAGGTGTGTTGGCTGCCTCTTACCCAAAACTGGCCGAAAAAATTGAACAAATCATCACCCCTGTCAGCGACGCCCCCGCTCCCGGTGAACCACCCTTCAAAGGGATGCTCTACTTCGATGTTCAGGACGCACCTCTCTTCTTTGGCCGCGAGACCCTGACAGAAGAACTTGCCCAACGGCTTTCTCAAGATGGGAGCAATTTTCTAGCCATTGTCGGGGCATCCGGTTCTGGCAAGTCTTCCCTCGCCCGTGCCGGTCTGATTCCGGCCATCATGGCGAAATATCCTGGCTGGATTTACCGTGTCATCACCCCCACTACCCATCCGCTCCAAGAACTGGCTGTCACGCTCACTGCTGATGTCGAATCCGTGACCGCCGCGACTACGCTGATAGATGACCTTGCTGCCGACCCTCGCAGTCTTGACATCGGGACCTCTCGCTTCCTAAAACGGCAAAACGCGCCACATATGTTGTTGGTCGTTGACCAGTTTGAAGAACTATTTACCGCCTGCAAAGATCTCTCCGAACGGAAAGCGTTTATTGATAATTTGCTGAAAGCCGTTGGGGTTCATCAAAATTCCGAAAGCACGGAAACTTCCAAAGTTTCCATCGTTTTGACCCTCCGCGCCGACTTTTACCACCACTGCGCCCAATACGACAACCTGCGTGCCGCCCTCGAAATCTACCAAGCCTACATCGGACCAATGACCACCGCTGACCTTCGCCTTGCAATAGAAGCACCCGCACGGCAAAACGGGTGGGATTTCGAGCCAGAGCTGGTAGATGTAATGCTCCATGATGTAAATGATGAACCAGGCGCATTACCTTTACTCTCCCATGCCTTGCTTGAAACCTGGCAGCGGCGTAAAGGCCGTACCCTAACCCTGGCTGGATACCATGCCGCCGGGGGCGTGCGTGGAGCGATTTCCCAAACTGCTGATCGTGTGTATTCAGCGCTGCCTGTTGACTCCCAAACAATAGCACGCGATATCTTTCTTCGATTAACGGAATTGGGTGAAGGCACACAAGACACACGTCGTCGTGCCTCGTTGGATGAACTAATTTCCGATCCTACTCACCGTACTGATGTTGACGCTGTTCTCAAGACCTTGACTGATGCCCGGTTAATAACGACGGAAAAAGATACTGCTGAAGTAACCCACGAAGCCCTAATACGTGAGTGGCCTGCCTTGAGGGAATGGTTAGACGAAAATCGTGAAGGGTTGCGTCTGCACAGACATTTGACTGAGACTGCAAAAGAATGGCATGAATTGGGACAAGATCAAGGGGAGTTATATCGGGGATTACGGTTAAGTCAGGCATTAGAATGGGTGGAGAATGATAAACCAATTCTGAATGAGTTTGAGCAGGAATTTTTGGCAATTAGTCAGGCGGAAGCGGAACGGGAAGTAGTTGCCAAGGAGGCAGCCTTTCAAAGGGAATTAGAACTCGCGAACCGTGTAAACCGGATCACTAGATGGGCTTTTTTATTGTCTATTATTGCTGCAATCTCCTTAGGGGGGCTTGCTTATAATTACTTTAAGGAAAACACTTCCCTAAATTCCACCCTCTTTAATACGGCCAAATCTTTAGGACAGCTTGTCGATATTCCTCCTGTTAATCATTTATCGCCATTTGCAATTGAAACTTACGAGGTGACAAACGCTCGTTACATCTTATGTATCCAGGACGGGGTGTGTACACCTCCTAACGCGCCAGCATCTATGTTTGAATCACCTGAGTTTGCACAATTTCCTGTGGCGAATGTCACCGCCATACAAGCACTGCAATTTTGCAACTGGATCGATCGCCGGCTACCTACGGATGCCGAATGGCAATGGGCTGCCTTGTATCCTGGAGGCAACATCTGGCCCTGGGGGGATAAAATCCCGTCATCTAGTTCAGCCAATTTTGGGGCAGGGTCATTGTTGCCTGTTGGTTTTCTAGGGGAAGGACAATCCGTTCTCGGAATTTTTGACTTAGCAGGCAATGTTTGGGAATGGACAAGTTCTGATTTTTATAACGTTGATGCCCCTCCCTGGATAAATTTAGACGAAACACCACCAAATGCGCTAACCATTCGCGGTGGCGGGTATTTAACATCCACTGCTGGGAATATTGAGGAACTTCGTCAGGCAATAGACCCTTATTTTTCAGCTTCTGATGTTGGTTTCCGGTGTGTTGCCTCCGAATGAGGGAAAATAGAAAAATCATCGTTAATTGTTATACACAACCAAGGTATGTACTAAGAGAAAAGGAGAGCCAAATGTCCACTGAAAACTATGTGCCAAATATCATTTTTGAAAAGCCACCCTTAAAATGGTTGGCAGTTGGATTATTGAAAGATCATCTAGAGAACTCGTTTTATGTTTTCGTTTCAGGTGCCAGAAAAAGGGATGTGAATCGATTTATTTCTCAGACTCAAACTGGAGAAGTCAGAATCAGTGTTGAGATTATACCGGAGACTGAAATAAAGCCCTTTGCCCAGTTAACAGAAATCCTTGATGATGATCTACCCTCTGGCAACATCAGTATGGGTGGTGTGCAAATTGGCATCTCAAGGTTCCATATCAAAGTGAAACCTCCTTATCGTATTCGATATACCATCGATCCGCCGATTTCAAGACCCAGAGAAGTAAGGGATGTGTTTGAAACAACTTTTGATGATCAAATCAGCGCGGATGTGCGTTGTGAGGTGGACAGGGGTTCTGTAAGGATAACTTTGGAGGAGCTTTCAAATGGAAGTACCCTTCAATCCGGTTCCCAGGATGTGCGTGTCGGTTTTCCGGTGGAATTCCATACTCCTAAATCGCAACACTTTCGAGGCAATTGGCGCATTCGGGTAAGAGGTCTGGAAGATAATAGCTATTTCAAACTAAGTTTTGATAAAGTAGTCTTCTAGCGAGAAGATCCGCGCCTTAATTACATACAATCTGGGAAGCAAAAGTTCGCCAGATGAACAAGTACTAGTATCCCCGTTATTCGCACCTGGTTAGGAATGACTGGACTGGTCGCCGGTTCAAAAACCTTCGACCTCTCAAAGCCCCAATAACCTGAGCATTCTGTAGGGCAATCGCATGTAAAAAAAGCTGAGATAATGGTTAGCCAAACTCCTGAGGAGGCAAACCATGCCCAACCAACCATTAAGTAGCTTAGAAACCCAT
>JABWBV010000421.1 GCA_013359445.1 Anaerolineales bacterium
CCGGGGTGAATCAGCGGTTGGAACGAGTATAGAATTTCAGTAGATCACAGAATCTGTTCGTAGTAGGCACTTCAGTGCCTGGCTTTGGGGTCTGAAGCCCCTACTACGAACCAAAATTGTGATCTACTGAATTTATTTTTAACCACGAAGGTCACGAAGGAGCACGAAGGGGTTTTAAAAACCTTTGTGCTCCTTTGTGGATTTTGTGGTGCAGAATGAATCTTTCCAAAAAACCTGCTTTTCTTAAATTTCGATGGCTGATCTGGCCGCAAATTGGGTTGGCGCTGTTTGCCACGGTGATTGCTTATCTTGACCTGCTCCCGCGGGAGTGGCTGGCGTGGCCGTACTCGGACAAGGTCTTGCACTTTTTTTTGTTTGGGTTGGTGGCGTTTTGGTTGAGGTTTTGGAGTCCGCAGAGGGGACCATTTTGGAAACAGAATCTGCCTGTCGTTCTTCTGCTCACGTACATCATCACCGAGGAATGTTTCCAATCCCTGTCGCCGTATCGGTCGTTTGATTTTGTGGACATGGGGTGTGATCTGGCGGGGGTGTGGCTGTTTTGGGGCTTGGGAAAGCGCGTGCTTCTCTTCTTAAACAATGTGTAATTCTCGCGCGCCCACCTCATCTGTCTCTGAGTGGGGAATTACAATACCCTTTTCCCTTCAATTTCGGGTATCATTGCACCAACCACCAACTAACTACCACCCCTCAGGAGTCCCCCCATGCACCACCACGTTCGCGATTGGATGAAATCCCCCATCATCGTCGTTGACCCCGACAGCAGTGTCTCCCACGCCCTCACCCTCATGCGACGGCGCGGCATTCACAGCCTCGTCGTGGGCCTCGAAAATGGCTACGGCATCGTCACCTCCACCGACATCCGTGACAAAATCATCGCCCCCAACCGCAACCCAGCCGACACCCAAGTCAGCACCATCATGACCGCCCCGGTCATCACCGCCCACCCGGATTGGACCCTCGTCCAGTGCTCCCAACTCATGCAGAGCCATAACTTCCACCACCTCCCCGTTGCCGACGATCACGGCAACCTCGTCGGCATGATCTCCGCCACCGACTTGTTCGTCGCCGCCGAAGAGATCGGGTGGGGCAAGGAATAGGGAACGTCCCTTAAAAATTCCCCAAAGTTCCTACGCGTTCCCTCCCTTCCCGCAAGTTCCCCTCCGGAATTTGTGGGAACGCATAGGAATTCGTAGGAACTCAGGGAATCGCCAAGGAACCGCCCCCCCTCATGCCCCCCCATCCCCGCGCCGCCCAGGAGCTTGATCTCCTCCTCCAAGAAGGCAAGGCCGACAACCCCGCCCTCCACACCGGACTGGTACACCTCTACGCCAACGACCTCTTTGGGTTTGCCTGGGAAATCTGCCGCCCGCAAGCCGAAAATCCCCCCGTCCAACGCCTGTTGGCGCGTCGCACTGTCACCCGCGCCCTCCTCACCGCCCTTGCCCAAATTCACCGTTTTCAGGAACAACCCGGCACCTTGCCCTGGTTGTTGCGCCTGACCTACGAACATTCGTCCCTTTCCGCGCCGCCATCCGCGCCGCCATCCGCGCCGCCCGAACTGGTCACCTTTCTGGCCGGGTTTAACCTTCCCCCTGAAGACATTGCCTATATTTTAAAAATTCCCGAACGGCGTGTCGCGACCCTGCTGGAGATGGACCCCGCTCCGCCTTCTGCGCCCCCGCGTGGGGCCGCGGATCCGGTTTCCGCGGGGACACGCGCCGCGTTCACCCCGCTCACTTCGGCAGAAAGCACCGCCCTGCTCGACGCCCTTCACCCCGCGCAAAACGCCCCACCCCGCGCGGGGACCTTCCCCCGTTTTGCCCGCGATTTGGTCCTGCTGGGGGCAGTCCTCCTCCTCGTTATTGGCTTTGTGCGTCTGGCCCCCAACCGGGTGGTGTATCTGCCCACCCCTATGCCCACGCCCACGCGCACGCCCACTCCCCCCTCCGCGTGGGACATGAAACCCATTCCCCTGCCCACCACCACACAACCCTTGCCCGCAGATGTTTTTTACGAACCCGAAAACCCCTACCTCGTCTGGCGGCAGACGCACATCTTGCAAGGCCCTCCCACTTTTTATCGAATGATGGTCGCCTCTCCCACCGAGCCTTTGCTGGCTGTCGGGAATAACGAAAACCAGATCATCCTTTGGGACCTCACCACCTTCACCATCACCCAAACGTTGGACAGGCACGAGGGCGGGGTACAAAGCCTGGCGTTTTCTGCGGATGGGAGTCTGCTGGCTTCCGGGGGGGGGAATGGCGTGGTTCAGGTTTGGGAAATGCCCGCGGGGACGTTGCTTCAGGTTTTTGATGGGCATCCTACCATTATCAACGGTCTGGCGTTTTCCCCCGATGGGCAAACGCTGGCGGTGGCCGCGGGGAAGGAGTTGTGGTTTTGGCAGGTGACCAGTGGGGCGAAGATTGCCGCGTATGACAATTTTGAGCGTGCGATTACGGGGGTGGCCTATTCGCCCGATGGGGAACTGTTGGCGGTGAGTGAGTTGAATGGGACGGGGTGGCTGGTGCGGGTGCGGGATGTTTTTCCCCTTTTGGCGCTGGAGACACAAAATTATAGCGTGTTATACGAAGGGATTCGTTTTTCCCCGGATGGGCAGACGCTGGTGTTGGCCTCGTTCGATAATTTGCCCCAAGTGGTGCGCCTGAACGGGGATACGGATCAATTGGAGGGAGAAATCCTCAAAACGTTGATGCAGACGGGTGAAAATGGCTATACTCCTCCCGTTCACGATTTTGCCTTTTCCCCGAATGGGCGTATTGCCGGGGTTTCGGTTCAGGGTGGGACCATTTTTTTGTATGATACCGAGACCTGGACGCCCCTGCAGGCTCCTTTGCAAGTTTACGGGTATGATGATGCCACGCATCCGGTGGTGTTTGGGCACGAGAGCACCCTGCTCGCGGTGGGGCACGGCGAGGGGAAAATTGCCATCTGGCAGGTGGTGGATGTGTCTGAGGAAGCGGCCCAGTTGATCACGCCGCGCTTTTACGAACGTCTGGATCGGGATTTGTATCGGTGGACTTATGCTTACACCGCCGAGCCAACGGTTTTTTGGGGGGATTACGAACTGGCTGACGTGCCCCGGCTCAATGAAGCGGCGGGGTTTCCGATCAAAATCCCTATGCTTGGCCTATTGGAAGGCGATCACTTTTTCACTAATCTCACCCACGATCCGGAGAGTGACGTGGTCTTTATCAGTGTAAGTGCGAATAACCAACCCGGTTTGTTATGGGGCTTTTCGTTGCAACAACGCAAAGTGACTTCGGGCGAATGGCTTTCCCCGAACACTTCCCTCTTTGCGAGCGCGGATAAGGTGGGGCTGACGGCGCTCGTTGAACCCGTGCAGGTGGGGGCATTTTATGGGGAACTGGTCTCGGGTGGGTGGGGTTACATCGATGAAGAAAATTTTCAAACGTGGAGCGACAATCCCCAACAAGGCGATCAACTTCAAGTCGTCAACCGGTGGCTTACAAATCCATATAATCTTTCGCTTCGGTGGGCCGAGGGGGATATTTTGTACACCCTTCAGGTATATTCTGACCCCTTCAGCCTGGGGCCGACCGCCACGCGCGATATTTTGCTTGAACTGGCGCTGACGATGTATGATCCAACGGAAATCCAAATCGGTTGGAATACCCGGCCTTATTTTTATAAAGTCGGGGCGGGGGATACCTGTGCAAGTCTGGCCGCCCGGTTTTATACCACTGCCGCCGTGATTCGCCAGCTCAATGGACTGGCGCTCAGTTGCCCCCTCACGCTCGGCCAAACCCTTGTGCTTCCGCCCCCCGCCGAACCCCTCCTCACCGCCGATTTGAATTGTGATCAGCAGGAAGAAACAGTGATTTTGCTTTGGGATGTGCTTGATCCGACCGTGATTGCGGGCGTGGCCCTGGACGTGACCACTTCCCCCGGCGTGATCGAACGTGTGTTGGAAGTGACGGCGGAGGCGTTTGGGGGACCGACGCTTCAGCGGCCTGAACTTTTTTCCGTGGGGAATACGTGTGAGCAATTTCTCGCGATTTCTGGGGGGACGCCAACAGCCATGCGAACCCGCGTGTATCGGTGGGATGGCGTTGCGGCCTGGCCCATCCTGGATGGACAAGGACGCCCATATGCTTCGGATTATTCCATCGCCGCCCTGCTTCAAAATCCCAACGGCCCGTTCATCATTCCCCTCATTCAATATGTCCCCTCCACACATCCCGCCGCTGGCCCCTGCCCCAACGAAGTGACCGAATTCACCTGGAACGGCTCACGCTTTGAAGGCGGGGAAAAGCAGTTGGTATTGGGGGAGTGTGGGGGAAATTAACCTCTCCCCAATCTTGAAACATTCCAGACCGAGTAAAATGGGGCGTCAGATACTGGAAACTAACTTGGAGCCTCTCTTTAAATGAAAACCCCGCTTTCTCTGTTGATCCTCTCCCTCTTCGCCCTCACCCTTGCCGCCTGCAACCCTACCGGCGAAACCCCTACCCCGGAAATTGCCACAGTCCCCGCCGTGGGCACCCCCAGCGAAGGGAACACCCCTCCCGCCGATGTGACCGCCCTCCCCGCGGCCACCGCCACCCCAGAACCGCGCACCCTCACCCTCTGCCTCGGCGCGGAACCCGACTCCCTCTACCTCTACGGGAGCAACATGCACACCCAACGGAACATCCTCGAAGCGATCTACGATGGCCCGTTTGACACGAATAGCTACGGCTACCAACCCGTCATCCTCGAAAAAATCCCCTCCCTCGCAGACGGCAGTGCGACCCTCCAACCCGTCACGGTCAAAGATGGTGATCTGGTCGTGGACGCGGACGGGAACGTCACCACGCTCGCGGCGGGTATCTTCATCCACCCCGCCGGATGCCAGTCCGCGGCCTGTGCCTCCCCCTTTGCGGGCGGCGAAACCCAAATGGATCAACTCACCGTCCCCTTCACCCTCCTTGAAGGGCTGAAATGGTCGGACGGCACACCCCTCACGGCGCACGACTCCGTCTACTCCTACCAACTCGACGCCGACCCCGCCACGCCCACTTCCAAATTCCGTCTCGAACGCACCGCCTCCTACACCGCCCTCGATGACCGCACCGTGCAATGGGTGGGCCTGCCCGGCTTCCTCGATCCGACTTACCAAACCAATTTCTGGTCGCCCCTCCCGCAACACCTCTGGGGCACCACCCCCGCCGCCGATCTGCTCACCGCCGAACCATCTTCCCGCCAACCGGTGGGCTGGGGGCCGTACATCCTCACCGACTGGCAAATCGGCAACACCATGCGCCTGGAGAAAAACCCGCACTATTTCCGCGCGGCGGAAGGTTTGCCCTATTTCGATCACTTGATCATTCGCTTCACAGGGAGCGGTGAAACCATCTCCGACAGCCTGCTCAACGGCGAATGTGACCTGCTGGACATCGAAGCCGTGCAAGGCACCCCCTTTGAAGCATGGCGCAACCTCGATCAAGCCGGACAATTGCAAGCGTCCTTTACCCCCCTCGCCGTGTGGGAGCACGCGGACTTTGGCCTCGTCCCCGCGGCATACGATGACGGCTACCAACCTGGCGTAGACCGCCCCGACTATTTCAGCGACGCCCGTACCCGCCGCGCCCTCGCCTTCTGCATGGATCGCACGCAAATCGTAAACACCGTCCTCCTCGGCCAATCCGAAGTCCCCAACACCTACCTCCCGTCCACGCACCCGCTTTACAGCCCCAACGCCCCGCAATATCCCTTCGACCCGGCGCAAGGGATCGCCCTGCTCGAAGAAGTTGGCTGGCGCGATACGGACGGGAATCCCGCTACCCCCCGCGTGGCGCAAGCCGCCCCCAACGTCCCTGACGGCACACCGCTCGCCTTCACCTACCTGACCACGAATTCATCCACCCGCCAGCAAACCGCCCAAATCCTGACCGATTCCCTCGCCCAGTGCGGCATCCAACTCACCGTGCAACCGATGGACACGAACGAACTCTATGCCGATGGCCCCGCAGGACCCGTCTTTGGACGCCAGTTTGACATGGTCCAACTCGCCTGGCTGACCGGAGTCACCCCGCCCTGTGACCTCTATCTCACCGAACAAATCCCCGGCGAAGACCTCGCGAAATTCCCCTATCGTTGGGGTGGCACCAACCTGACCGGGTACAGCAACCCCGCCTTCGACACCGCCTGCCAAAACGCCCTCGCCCTCCTCCCCGGTCAACCTGGCTACCTCGAAGCGCACCAACTGGCCCAACAAATCTTCGCCGAAGACTTGCCCGTCATCCCCCTCTACTTCCGTCTGCAAGTCACCGCCTCCCGCCCGGATTTCTGCGGGCACGTGATGGACCCGACGGCGAAGAGTGACTTTTGGAATCTGGAAGGCTATAATTATGGAGACGACTGCCCGGGAGAGTAATTGGTACATAGATGGCACAGATTTAAACAGAAGGGCACAGAAGGTTTTTTGTAACTACTCAGGCCAAGACCCTAAAGGTTTCTTTTGCAAGAGACGAACGAGTGAAAATAGGCGTTGCTTGCAAATTTTTCCTTGAATTCATCGAGAAAATTTCAAAACTCGTGTCGTGACGATTTCAATCGTTGACCGAACGACTGAAGTTGTCACGACAAATGTGGTTGACTAAATTTCCGTGTTCTTCTGTTCCCTCTGCGCCTTCTGTGTACTTGTACATGGGCTTGAAATGGAGAAACACGATGAACAAGCAGATATTCCCCCTCCTCCTTCTCATCCTCGTCGCTTGTACCGCCCCCACACCCCAACCCACCGCCTCCCCGCCGCCCCTCCCCACCCCTACCCAAACGACCGTCCCCCCAACGCCCGTCGAAATCATCATTACCGCCACGCCCGAACCGACGGCGACTGCCCTGCCCCGTACCCTCACCATCTGCATGGGCGCGGAACCGGACACGCTTTACAAGTATGGCGGTTCCATGCTGGCCTCGGCAAATGTCCTCGAAGCGATTTACGACGGCCCCATCGACACCAACGGGTATAGTTTCCAACCTGTCATCCTCGAGAAAATTCCCAGCCTCGCCGATGGAGATGCGATCATCCAACCCGTGACCGTTTCCGCAGGGGATACCGTTCTCGATGCGGATGGCAACCCCGTTCCCCTCGCGGCGGGCGTAGTCTTTCGCCCCAACGGATGCCGCGCGGACGATTGTGAACAAACCTATGCGGGCGGCGAGGTCCAAATGGATCAACTTTCCGTCCCCTTCACCCTCCTCGCCGGGTTGAAATGGGCGGATGGCGAACCCCTCACCGCGCAGGATTCGGTCTATTCCTTTGAACTGGCAGGTGATCCCGAAACCCCCGTTTCCACATTCGATATCGAACGCACGGCCTCTTACACCGCCCTCGATGAACAAACGGTTCAATGGATCGGCGTTCCCGGTTACCTCGACGCCACCTACATGCAAAATTTCTGGCATCCCCTCCCGAAACATATATGGAGCAATTACACCGCCCAGGAACTCCTGGAAGAAGAAATTTCCAACCAGACGCCTCTCGGCTGGGGACCTTACATGATCGAAGAATGGGAAATCGGCTCCCACATCCGCCTGCGCCGCAACCCCCACTATTTCCGGGCGAACGAAGGGCTTCCCAAATTCGACACGCTGATCTACCGCTTCACTGGCGAAAACAGTTTAGGTAACCTCGCCAAACTCCTTTCAGGCGAGTGTGACCTCCTCGAACAAAACGCCCACATTGACGACATGTTCGCCGAATTCCTTGAACTGGACGAAGCGGGCGAACTCCAGCTCATCACCTCCCCTGGCACAGTTTGGGAACATCTCGATTTTGGCATCGTTCCCCTTGCCTACGACGATGGCTACCAATCCACCGACCGCCCCGATTTTTTCGGCGATGTCCGCACCCGGCAAGCCCTCGCCATGTGCCTCGACCGTAAAGCCGTTGCCGATGCCATCTACCTCGGACGCACCGAACTCGCCCCCTCCTACATCCCTGCCTCCCACCCCCTCTTCAACCCCGACGCCGCACCCATCGCCTACAACCCCGAACAGGGCAAACTTCTCCTCGATGAAATCGGCTGGCTCGATGACGACGGCGACCCCACCACCCCCCGCATCGCACAAGGCATCCCCCAGGTTCCCGACGGAACCCCGTTTTCCATCACCTACCGCACGACAACCGCTTCCCAACGACAGCGGACCGCCGACCTCTTCGCAGAAAATCTGGCTCAGTGTGGTGTGCAAGTCATCCTCGAATTCACCGAAGCCGCTGAATATTTTGCGGATGGCCCGGAGGGTCTCATTTTTGGGCGCGCCTTTGACCTGGCCCAATTCGCCTGGTTGGCCGAAACCATCCCCGCCTGTGGCCTGTACCTTTCTGAGCAAATTCCTGGTCTGAACGGAGAAAACTGGTTGAACAACAATCCGAGCGGTTACGCCTCCCCCGCCTTTGACGAAGCCTGCCGCCGCGCCCTCGCCCTCCTCCCCGGTGAACCCGGCTACGCAGACGCCCACTACGAAGCCCAGGCCCTCTTCGCCGCCGATTTGCCCGTTATCCCCCTCTACTACCGTCTCAAAGTCGGCGCGGCCCGCGCGGATTTTTGCGGATTCATCTACGATCCTACCGCCCAAAGCGATACCTGGAACATCGAAGTATTTGACTACGGGAAAGGTTGTAAATAACGTCAATTCGCGATAAACGTCTGTCATTCCGACCGAAGGGAGGAATCCCTGATACGAGCCTCCATCAGGAGGCATCGCAGGGATTTCTCGTCGCAAAGTCTCCTCGAAATGACACGTCTCAGGTTTCTCAGAACCTTATCTCGAATTCAGGTTAAATAATCTCCATGAACGCTCGCACCATCCCCTTCCTTTTCATTTTCATCCTCGCAAGTTATCTCCTCTTCGCCTGCCAACTTGCCGCGCCCGATGAACCCTCCTCAACCGTTTCCCCGCCCACCAGCACCCCCACGTTGACCCCCGAACCCGGCCCGTTGTTCACGCCCGCCCAAACCGAACCGATCTTCCGGCGCGGGACACAACCCTGGTTCGCCGATGTGGTGGAACCCGGCGCGGTCATCTTCCAAGACGGGCAGTTCCACCTCTTCTTCAACGGCTTTGAGGGCTGGCCCGCCAAAGTCGCCATCGGGTACGCCACCTCTCCGGACGGGATTACCTGGACCCTCGCCGCCCCCAATCCCATCCTTGACAGCGCCACCGAGACGTTCGACGGGTACACCTTCTTCGCCTCCAGTGCGTTGGTGGAAAACGACATCTGGACCCTCTACCTCTACACCCTCGCCGAAGGGCGGGACGGTGCCCCCGGCCAAATCTACCGCGCCACCGCCCCCACCCCCGCGGGGGACTGGACCCTCGACCCGACTCCCCTCCTCACCCCCGGCGGCGAGGGAACATGGGACGCCGTTCGTGTTACCGATCCGAGCGTGATCCACACCCCGGACGGCTACCTGATGTACTACACCGGCGCAGACACCGACCGCCTGCAAGCCATCCGCATGATCGGCCTCGCCACCAGCCCCGACGGAATCACCTGGACCAAACACCCCTACCCCGCCCTCCCCCTCGGCGAAAAAGGGACCTGGGATGCCCCCCGCGTCTTCCAGCCCCACGTCGTCCAAACCCCGGACGGATTCTGGATGCTGTACAAGGCAAACATCAAAGTGGGGCAGTCCGAGGCTTTTGGTCTTGCGTATAGTCATGATGGGGTAGCGTGGGAGAGGTACGCGGGCAACCCGATCATGGTGGATAAAACGTATGGGCTGGATTGGTTGCGGAAGGGGTACGCGGAATTGCTGTTCCACGAGGGGAAGTTTTATCTGTACCTGGAAGTGCTGGAACGCGAGGGTGGCCCGTACGCGCATGGGAATACGGATTATTTGTCGAATATTGTGCTGTTGGAATGGGGAGGGGAGTAAATTATTCTTCGATTCGCAAAGACGACAACATCGCCTCGACTAGCCCATAAATCGCCTCGGATTCGATTTTTGCTCCGTGTGCCTCAAACGAGATGAATTGGTCCGTTTGGTAAACGATTAAGCCTTTTATAAACAGGTATTCGGATGATGTTTTTGGCTTTACCTCCGCCAAATAAATTTCAAAATCCTGAAAACTTTGTTTTTCGGGTTGAAGTTGCCTGAAGTAATTCTCGATAACGGCTTCAGGAGATTGTAGCCCTCGATAAGGATCGGCTTCATAAGGCTTAAATACGAACATTTTTTGAAGCCCGGCGGGCGTGGCAAAGGATTGGTAGATATCCACCATGATGAAGAGTGAAGTGTATGTATGGGCTTCAAACCCTGCCGGAATTTGAACGGTCACGTTCGTTTCAGGTATTCGATAGCGTTCGGGGGCCAAAATGGCTCGGGGAAGCGAAAGGAAGAATCCTAATGCTCCCAAGACGATCACTACAACCAACAGAAACAAACTTAAAATCCGTTTTCGTCGCATTGGTTTCACTCTGGCTCCTCGACTTTTAAGGTCAAAAGCATCGTTTCTAACATGAGGGAGGCTTCATCTACTCTTTCCGGCGGTCCCCACCCTTCAAATAATATGCCCTGATTCTCAAAATAAGCGACAGCCAAAACCACCCGATCATAATCGCGTGTGCTCGCATTCTCCTTCAGTTGGGCTAAATAAATCGTAATATCCCCAACATGCTGTTTTTTCGGGCGGGTATATTCATCGGTAACGCCTTTGATAATAACTTTTACCGAACTTTGCGCCACATCAAGCAGTTGAATGGCATCGCCTGTTTCATATATTCCATAACTTCCCTGTCGGTTAAACGTTGGCATCGGGATATTTTCCGAACCTCTGAGAGTTTTCAGGCTTTCGCGCAGTTTAGCCACATCGCATAAGGGCGAACGTTTACCGGTTTTGGGGTCTAACCGTTCTAAAATCCGTTCTTTTGCCGGAAGCCGGTTATCAACAAACAGCGCCGTTCCATCAGAAAACCACTGTGTTGTTGGCACAACGCCTGCCTTGCGGGTTTCGGGGTTATACACCCATTCCATTGTTCGCTCATCTTGAGCAGTTACCGGCAAAAGAGCCGATATGAATACCATTACGGACAAACTGAACAAACAACTCCGAATAATTATACTCTTCATAACACACACCCAAATGTAAATGAGAAAAAAAAAATTCCTTTGATACATCAATAAGCAATTCCGCGAATTTACAAATCCTCAATGATTTAGCAGCACGAAGCACATAATTTTGTTACAATTTACCTCCTATTTGTCCGTGCTTTTGGTAGGCGAATCTACAACCGGAATAATGTCAAGCCGGACAAGATCGTTCCAGTGTTTCATCCATTGTTCAAACAAATCCCGATGTTCTGTTTCCATCAGTTGATAACAGGTTTGTCCATCCACCGTTAACCACGAATCAAGATAGTGTAAACCTTCGGGCATCATTCGCCCTTTTGCTGCATACCGTTCATAAATAGCGTCCTTAGCGCCTTGATGATAGCGCTCAATAATCATGTATTTCATAACGGTTCAAAAGTTATGATTCAAATACCAATATAGATATATTGCAAACTTTACTAAATAAATCTTTGAAAATTTTTATTGATA
>JABWBV010000009.1 GCA_013359445.1 Anaerolineales bacterium
TCAACATCCTGCAGGCCACGATGCTGGCCATGCAGCGTGCCGTACACGGTCTGCGCCTGAAGCCGACGCTGGTGCGCATCGATGGCAACCGCCTGCCGGTGCTGCCCATGGCGGCCGAGGCCATCGTGAAGGGCGACGCCACCGTGCAGGCCATCCGTATCATTGCGGGGGGCGGGACGATTTTCAGTCCGGGGATCGCCGCGCGGGTGATGCAGATGTTCGCCGGGCGCAAAGCCGCCCCGTTCCCTGACCTGACCGACCGGGAGCGGGAAATCCTCGAACTTATCGCCAAAGGGCTGACCAACCAGGCCATCGCCGACCGGCTTTTTCTCAGCACCAAAACCGTGCGGAATCAGGTCTCGGAAATTTACAGCAAACTGCAAGTTGCCAGCCGGGGGGAGGCGGTGGCGAAGGCGAAGGATGCGGGGTTGGGATGAACGAACTGAACTGGCTCCCTCAAACCAAATTCCATCCCCCGCTGCTCCGCGGGGATTTGCTGGCCCGCCCCCGGTTGGTCGAGACCCTGCGCGACAGCCTCGCTCACTTCCCCCTCACCCTGCTCTCTGCCCCCGCGGGCTACGGCAAAACCAGCCTGCTCGCCGCCCTCCCCCACACCGCGCCCGAACTGCCCCTCGCCTGGCTCACGCTCGATCAGGATGACAACGACCCGGCGCGTTTTCTGGCTGCCCTGATCGCCGCCCTCCGCCGTCTGAATCCCAACTGCGGCGCGACGGCGCAGGCCGTGCTGGACAGCCTGCCCAACCCTGCAACAGAGGCCCGCCGCGTGATCAATGTCCTGATCAACGATGTCCTGGAAACCATGCCCCAGGCCTTTGCCCTGGTGCTGGACGATGCCGAAGCCATTCACGAACCGGGGGTGTACACTGCGCTCGAACACCTGCTCGATCACCTGCCTCCGCCGCTCCATCTCGTCCTCGCCTCCCGCCGTGACCCACCGCTCCCCCTCGCCCGGCTGCGCGCGCGCGGCCAGTTGCGCGAAATCCGCCTGGCTGACCTCCGTTTTGCCCCCGACGAAACCTGCGCCTTTCTCCAGACCCAACTCGAAACGCCCGCTCCCCCCGAAACTCTCGCCCTTCTGCAAACCCACACCGAAGGCTGGCCGGCCGGGCTGCGTCTGCTCGCCAGTTCGCTGGAACGGATTCCCACCCCGGATGGACGCGCGGCCTTCCTCCAAAACCTGGCGCACACCGACCGGTACACTGCCGATTTTCTCGCCGAGGAAGTGCTGAACCGCCAGGAATCGGAACTCCAAACGTTTTTACTCCACACCGCCATTCTCGAAGAACTGACCCCCGCGCTGTGTCAGGCTGTCACCGGGCAGGCAGACGCCGCCGGGCAGGCAGACGCCGCCGGGCAGGCAGACGCCGCCGGACACCTGGAAACCGTCTACCGCCGCAACCTCTTCCTCGTGCAATTGGACCCCGCCCAGGCCGCGTACCGCTATCACGGTTTGTTTGCCGAATTTTTGCAAGCCGAACTACGCCGCCGTTTCCCGGAGCAGTGGGCCGATCTGCACCGCCGCGCCGCCGAAGCGCAGCCCCGCGCACCGGAACGGGCCATCCGCCACTTCCTGCACGCCGGGCTGGACGAGCGCGCCGCCGCCCTCGTCGAAGAAATCGCCGAGCGCCTCCTGCGGCAGGGGCAGTCGAACACCGTGCGCGGCTGGCTGGAAGCCCTGCCCGCCACCCTGCGGGAGACCCGCCCGCAACTGCTCTATCTGCAAGGCGCGTGTGCCTTTCTGCGCGGTGATCTGGAGGCTGCCCGCCGGTTTTTCGAGCAAGCCCTCCCCAACTTCGAGGCCAGCGATGACCTGATCCGGTTGGGCAGGCTGTACGGCTACCTCGCGGAGATCGCCACCTTCCAGCTAGACATCCCGCGCACACAGGCCTTAATCGAGCGCGCCCTGGCCTGTTCGCCGCCGGTGCAAGAGCGGGTGCGCCTGCTGATGGCCCGGGCGCGGATGAGTTATTTGATGAAACCGTACGAACCGGCAGGGACCGACCTGGCAGAGGCCTTTCGCCTGGCCCTGGAGGCAGAAGAGCCAGCTATATTTGGCACGCTGTTGCAAAACCTGTTCGCTGGCTATTTGCGAATTCCCGGCATAATGGAGCAGACGGAGGCGATCTGCCTCCACCTCGCGCGGGATTTTTCGAATACCCCCAATCCCCTCCAGCTGGATGTGGCAATAGCGCTGGCCCCCGTCCACTTCTATCGCGGGCGGCTCACCGAGGCCTACCACGTGGCGGATGAAGCGCTGGCCCTCCACACGCGGCTCGGCGGCGGGCCGGTTCTCACCATGACGGTTCAGATGGTCAAAGGCTGGGTGCTGGAAAGCTGGGGGCAGCCCGAGGCGGCCATCCGGGAAATGACGGAGGCCTACGAGCAGTTGCACCGCCTCATGCCGGAGCGCAGTATGTCGGCCCGGGCGCTTGTCGCGATGGCGAAATACCGGGCTGGTCATCGCCAGGAAGCGCGCCAGATCTGGGTCGAGGTGCTGGCAATCATGAAAGAGGTGGGCATAAACCTCAATATTCCGTATGGGCTGGACGGGGTGAAATTCTGGCTGGCGCTGGATGAGGCCCGGTATGCAGAAGCCGAGGCGTTCGCCCGCCACTTTCTGCCGTGGGATGACGACACCATCCTGCTTGGCCCCTTTAGCGCCGCCCGTTTTTTGCTGGCGTATCTGTACTGGAAATGGAACCGTCCTGAGCAGGCCCTGGCGGCGTTCGACCCGCTGCTGGCGCAATGTGAACGCGAGAACATGCCAGGCCGGATTTTACTGGATGCTCGTTTTGCCGTCCCCCTGCTCGAACTGGCAGTGGAACGGGGCAAACACCCCGCCTTCGCCCGCCGTTTGCTGGATTTGCTGAAAGATGCCGGGGGGCCGCGCGCGATCCCCGTGCCCGGATCGGGGGAATCGCTCACCCCGCGCGAGGGGGAAGTGCTGCGCCTGCTCGCGGCCGGAGCCAGCAATCAAGCCATCGCCGATGCGCTGACCATCAGCCTACACACAGTCAAACGCCACGTGGCGCAAATTCTTGCCAAGTTGGGGGCCAGTTCCCGCACCGAGGCGTCCGCGCGGGCGCGGGAATTGAAGATTTCGTAAAAATCTGAACCGTAATTTGTAATTACTGGCTCTACCAGATTGAGTGTGAGAATCTTTAACGCCAGGACGCTAAGCCGCTCAGGAATAAATTGGTGCTTCTTTGCGCGAACGAGACGGGACAAACACCCACTGATTACTGATTACTGGCTCTTCCCCTTCCCCAAAAATAATCCTCCCCACAACTGAACATGGCTCTTAAGCGCGATGAGGGTGCGCCTTCCCTGCCGTATCCTTAACGCATGTTGAACAGACTTCGAGAACGCCTCACCGACCTCCTTGCCCACCAGAACGTGTGCATTTTCAGCGCCAATGAGCCTGGCGGTGCGTCTGGGGGCGGCGTTTGGGCGGTCCCGGTTCGCTATCACAGTCACGGGCTGGCAGTGGACTGTCTGGTCCCGCGCTGGGCGGACGCCTCCTTTTATCTGGAACAAAATCCGCAGGTTCTGCTCATTATCCGAAGCTCGGATGGTGTTCCCCTGCGTTGGCTGCAATACCGGGGCCGCGCCCACATTCTCCCCGCTCCCGACTGGCCCGAACTGCTGCCCAAAGAAGACGCCCAAACCCCTCCCGAAACCCGCTACCTCGCCGTCCGCATCCAGCCAACCCGCATCGATCTGATTGACGAGGCCAAGGGCTGGGGCGTGCTTGAAAGTCTGGAATTTTAAACAAGGAGATTTTACGATGAACATTTTTTTATGGATTCTTCAAACTCTGCTGGGTTTCTTATTCATCTATAACAGCGCCATCCATTTCAATCTGCCGCCCGATCTGCCCCCCAACATGGCCTGGATGTACGACCTGCCCATCGGCCTCCATTATTTCAGTGGCACCGCCGAAATCCTGGCTGGCCTGGGCCTGATCTTGCCGGGCCTGACGCGGATTCAGACACGCCTGACGCCGCTCGCGGCGCTGGGGCTGGTGATCGTCATGTTCGGCGCGGCCACCTGGCACCTGCAACGCGCGGAATTTGCCCAAATCGTTGGAAATCTGATCCTGGCCGGGATCGCTGGCTTCGTGGCCTACGGGCGTTGGAAGCTTCGTCCGCTCAAGGATCGGGCATGACTTAACCGGGCTTTATTCGGAAAACGGCAGTTGAAACTGCGTCAACAAATTACGAAGTTTCAACTGCTTTTTAACCTGCGAAGGCAGGTTTCGCAGATGGTCGGGGCGATTTCAATCGCCGAGTTTTCCCACAAATCTGGGGAGAACCATCTTTCCAAATCAAAAAGCTACCCCAAAAGGAAGGCTCCCATGACTGGCTTACTTCTCTCGTACCTTGTTCTACTTGCTGTTCTCGTCTTATTCGGCTGGCTGACGTTCCGCGCTTGGCGCATCCAACGCTGGCTGTTCAAAATCCCCGCCCTGTTGGTCACGGGCCTGCTCACCCTCATCCTGGGGCTGGTATCCTTTTTCGCCGGGAAAGGGCTGCTCGTGATGGCCCGCGTCCCCGCCCCCGTCCCAGACATCACCATCGCCGGCACGCCGGAGCAGATCGCCCGCGGGGAGTATCTGGCCAACGTGGCCTGCCGCGATTGCCACGGAGCCAATGACGGCAAGAATATGCCCCTCTCAGGCGGCCTGGATTTGATGGCAGGCGAAGGAGCGGAAGACTTTTCGTTTGCCGGAAGTGCGGTGACGGCCAACCTGACCCCCGGCGGGATCCTGGCCGACCGCACCGACGGCGAACTGTTCCGCGCCATCCGGTATGGGTATGGCAAATATGGCCGTTTGGGGATGATGGCTTCCCTGCCCTACCGCGAATTGAGCGACGAAGATACGCAAGCGATTATCGCCTTCTTGCGCTCTCAGGAACCGGTCACGACGCCGACCAATGGCGGCGACCAGCTCAACCTGATCGGGGTCTTCCTCTTCTATAGCGAAGCGTTCTTTCCACTGCCGGAAAATAACGATAGCGCCATCTCTGCCCCGCCGCAGGGCACCACCGCGGACTACGGCAAATACGTGGCGACCTTTGGCGAGTGCCGGGGGTGCCACGGCCCCGAGATGACCGGGACGGAGGCCACCGCCATTTCGCCAGCCGTCCCGAATCCCCGCCTCTTCGCCGGAGCGGTCACGTTGGATGAATTCATCCAAACCATGCGGACGGGCGTGCGGCCCAACGGCGTGGCCCTGGCGGATTTTATGCCGTGGGTGAACGCCTCCCGGATGTCGGATGCGGACCTGGCGGCGTTGTATGCTTATTTGACGTCTACCCCTTGAGAGGGTTGTTTCAACCATAAACTGACCTTTTCCGGCTGCACCGTCTCCTGCACCACGTTCAACATCGCCACAGTTAACTTGTCCATATCCACCCCATCCTGTGCGACGGTGGCGAATTGAGCCAGTGCTTGTTCGGCGTTGTATTTTTTACGGTAGAAACGGCGGTCAATGAAATCCTGCACCCGGCGGCGGAGGGGGTGAACAGGGTTGCGATCCCCAGCATGGAGAGGACGGTGATGAGGGGACTGTTGGTTTGCCCCGTTAGGGGTGCAGAACGCGGCTTGGAGTAGAACCACACTGCCGAAATATGTCAAATATGCCGTTGTATGGTTGGGGAACGTTCTAGGCAGTATTATCGCACAGGAATCGCCACCACCGTTTGCTCCATCATCACGGGTGGAAGAATAACATCCAAATTCAAACTATAAGTGACGAATTCTTGCAGGGCGAGGCGATACCAAAGGGTGGTTTCCACTTTGAGCGGACCTTGCGCGTTTTCAGGGACGGTGAACAAATAGGGAATAGTGTCGCTGGAGTTGGCGGGGATGGGGTCGCGGGTGTAGGTGTAGGCTTCGGCGTTGAAGAGGATGTGTTCGTAGATGGTCTCGCCATTTTTGTCGGTGAGGATTTTCAGGTAGAGGACGGCGTTGGGATCAACCTGCCCTGTCTTTTCGTCGAACGCGCCACTGTGATAGATGACCGCGCCCGCCGCGTCAGTCACTTTGACTTCGAGCCACATGTGACGCTGGTCAAGCGGACCTGTGGGCAGGCTGTGACCTGCCCCGCTGTTGGTGATGGTCACGTTGAGAGTCGCTTCGGTGTTTGGGGAAACACTTTCAGGGGCAGAAATGCTCAGGTCTGCCGCCGCCTGTAACAGGTCCCGAATGAGGCGGTTTTGTTCGAGCAGGTCGGCTTTCCATTCGTCGGTCGAAATATTTCCAGGGGGATGTCCGCCGCGGAGGAATGTCACCAAATTGGATGGCAGGTTGGAATCGGTGAGCAGATAGTTCACGCCAACGAAGCGATGGGAAACGATTCTTTCGGGTACTTGACCTGTTTCGTTCAACTCAGAAATATACGCCGCTGGGTCGGGGTGCATGTGGCAGTTTTGGCATTGAATGTTCTTCTCGGCGTATTCGCTGTCTTTCCATTCTTCGTAGGTGTCTTGCAGGTGCATGGGCGCATCGCCGCTGACTTCGAGCGGACGAATCTCGGTGTGACACGCGCCGCAAAAATCGGAACTGCCCATGAGCGGGTTGTGCGTTTTGGCTTGCATGGCGCGGGCGTGTTCGGCGGGCGCCGCCATGATGAGGGCTTCGTCGTATTGGTTGATGTTGTTGATGTCGAGCGTGAGGGAGCCGTTGCCCGCCAGCGGGTCGGCGGCGGTGGCGGTGTGACAGATGATGCAGGTGGTGCCTTCGGCGGTGACGGGACTCGGACCGACGACGGGGATGGGGTTGATTACGCCCATCAGCAGGTTGACGGGTTCATGGCAAGAATCGCACCAGCGGATTTTTTCGGTGCCGAGGCGGTTCTTGTGCGCGTCTTCGTTGTTGCCGATGGCGGTTTCGTAGAGAATGTCGGGACCTGTGACTGAGTGGATGGAACTCACCCACTGACGATATTCCTGCTCGTGGCATTGGGCGCAGAACTCGGCGGAGGGGATGTCTTCGGCATTGAGCATTTTGCCGTCGGCGGTTTGCATGTTGCCAGGCGCGAAGGGATTGTCATTCCACGGCATGGAGTAGAAGGGGATGTCTTCATTGGGAGTCAGTCCCGTGCCTTGCGGTTTGGGCAAAAGGAAGATGGCGGCGATAAACGCAAAAGCGGAGAGCGCTCCGCCGTAGATGAGGAATCGAATCGGTTTGTTCATTGTTGGTTGGTACGCTTTCGTTTGCGTGCGATGTGAAAGCCGATAAAGGCGAGCGTAAACAGGGCAAGGCCCAAATGCGTAAGGTTGGCGATTTGATAAGCGGGGTAGCCTGCCATCCAGACCACGCCGCCGAGCCAGAGTACACCAGGCAGGGCGAGGATGAGTCCGCTCAGACCGAGCAATGCCATCAGCCAGTTGAGGATGTGACCGAATATGCGCTGTTGGTACGACCAGTCCGATTCACCGTCGCGGCGGCGGAAGGCGCGCCAGAGAAATATCAGGTTGAGGGCGTCTTCGCCTTTATCTTTGTAGTGAATCAGCACGTAGGGGATTAAATAGAAAAAACTGACCATGCCAGTAATGAGGTGAATCCATAGTGCGGCTTGGGAGGCGTTCCAGTTCCAATTGCGTGGGACGAGGTAGTAGAACAGTCCGCTGATGAGGGCGATGGCGAAGAAGACCATGAACGGCAGGAGGTAGCGCGTGAAGGCGTGTGCGGTGGGGGTTTGGGGTTTGAGGGTTGCAATTGTTGCCATAAGGAAATACCATTTACCACAAAGGGAACAAAGGGTCACAAAGGAAAAACCTTCGTGCTCCTTTGTGACCCTTCGTGGTTAAAAAAATTACTCAATTGGTGCGGGCGCGGGGGCGATGGCTTCGATGGCGGGAGGCGCGTCGGGGGACCAGCCTTCGGCTTCGAGGTCGAGCGCGATGTTCGCTTTGGCGGCGGCTTGGGCGACGAGGGCGGCGAGGGCGGTGGCTTTGTCCTGCGCTTCGGTGCCGAAGGCGTCGGCTTCTTCGGGTGAGAACTGCGTGCCAGCCTTTTCCTTCTCGTAAAGGTCGTTGACGTATGCCACCAAATCGGTGTAGCCTGCGTCAATTTGCGCGTCGAGGTCGGGGTCAACACTGCTTACCACAGGGCGGACTTTGTCGTAGGTGAGGTCAAGCCCGTTCAAGATGCTCGTGATGTCGAACAGGCGGCTGGTGGCGATGAAGCCCGTCATCTCGAAGTCGTTGCCTGCGATGAAGGCGGATAACTTCCACTGCTCGAAGTATTCGCTCATGGTCGGCGTCATCGTGACCATTGCCATGAAGGCGTCTTCGAGAGTTGGCTCCCAGGCGTTGATGGCTTCCTGCATTTGGACGGTGGCAATGTCCAAGCCTTGGGCAGAGGCGAGCAAAATTTCCGCTTCGGGCAGGGCTTCGCCCACGCCGATACTGCCGTCGCCGTTCAAGTCCACAGGCAGACCGACGTATGCATCAATGGTTCCGTAAAGCGTCGGTTCGGTCAGGTTGTGGAAAAAGTTGCCAGGACCTTCGAGCGTGGTTCCGTCGGCGAGTTTGAGAGTCCACGCAATGCCTTCGGGGTCTTCGGCTGTGGGTGCGCCTGCGTCAATCCAGCCGTCGTAATAGGCAAGCGATGGGACGCCCGCGACAATGCCTTCGTTCAATTCGTAATGCAGGCTGGTTTCAAACCAGTCCGCGCGCATTTGTTCGAGCAGGGCTTTGGCGGCGTCGGGATGATTCGCCCACAAATATTCGTAGGGATTTTCATCGGGATGCTCTGCCTTGATTTGGGCGATGGCGGCGTGATATTTCTCCGAATCCGCACGGAAGGCGGTGGACGCTTCTTTCATACGGGACGCCTGGTCCACGGCGTAGGCTTTGACCGCTCCGAGGTCGGCTTGGGCGGCGGCGGATTCTTCCGTAGCAGAATCAGTTGTCGGCGCGGTTTGAGGCGAGCAGGCGGCGAGGAAAATGCTGAGGGTGAGAATCCCTGTCAGCAAGGGGATGAGGTGTTTCTTCATGTCGTACTTTACTCCTTTGAGAGTTGTGATGTTTTTGGTTGCGAGATAAATCTCGCAGTACTTTGTTTTTGCTTGCGCCACAGGCTGAAACTGAATGTGGCGAGCAATATCAGCAAAAATAAAACTTGGGCGAGCGTGGTTTCGAACGTGGGGAAAATGCCGAAGAGTTCCATGAGGATCAGGTTTTCGGGAATCCATGTCAGCAGGTGTGCGGAGATAAGACCTGCTTCCTGCAACTCGCGAATGCCTGACCCCATGAAGTTGAATGCCAACAGCATGAGCAACAAGCCCGTGACAGTGAAGAACGGTTTGAGCGGCAGGCGTTTGCTCAATTTGAGAATGGCATACGCAACGCCAACGATGATGAGACTGCCGATGATGAAACCCAGCCAGACCGAACTTGCGCCCGCGTCGAACAGCAAGGCTTGATAGAACAAGACCGTTTCAAAGCCTTCGCGGTAGACAACGGTGAAACCCAAGCCCGCCAACGCCAGCGCGGAACCTGCGTTGACCGCCTTGCCCACCTGCTCTTTGACAAAAGCAATCCAATCTGCCACGTACACTTTTTCAAATAGCCAGTTGGTGACGTAGAACAAAACCGCCACCGCCACCAGACTCGCCACGCCTTCGATAATTTCGCGCTGTGCCACCGTGATGGTGATGAGGCTTTGCGCCGCCCACCAGGTAAACACGCTCAAGGCAATCGCGGCGGCAGTGCCCGCATAGACCCACGCGCTAAATTTGCGCGGACTGTTCGTGGCACGCAAGTATCCGAGAATCGCGCCGAGGATGAGAACCGCTTCCAAGCCTTCGCGCAGGATGATGACCATGCTGTTGATTACGGCAAGCAAGCCGCTCATGCCGATGGAGAGAAAATCTTCCGCTTCGTTTAATTTGACGTTGAGTTGATTCGTGCTCGCGGCAATTTCTTCGGCTGTGGCTTTTTCTGCAATCAAGGTCGCCAAACCTTTTTGCCCTTCGGTGCCTTCCCAGAACAACCCTTCCAACTCACGCGAAAGGATGGGTGCACGGTGCGCGAGACGTTGCTCGGGGCCGCTTTCGAAGATGGCGTAGGCTTCGATGCGCGTGCGTTCTGCGTCTTCGTAACGTCCTTCGCGCACGGCGGTTAGCATGTCATTGAGAAAGGTATCGAGAATCGTGAATGACGCGGACATATCGTTCGCGTCTGCGCTGACTTTGAGCGTGCTTTCGATAATCCCCAAGCCTTCATCCACCAAGACCTTCACATCTTGCGGGTCGCCGAGAGCAAGCATGACGGTTTCGAGTTCGCCCAAAATCGCTTCGAGCCTTGCGGCGGCATTCGCATCTGCTTCGGCGATGAACGGGCGCAGTTCTTCGAAGACCACTTCGGCTTGTCCGCGAAAGGTGATGGCTTCTTGATATTCAATCGCGAGGGTAATCTGCCCGTCGCGCACGCCATCTTTGTATTCAACATAAATTAAATCGGTGAAGAGATAAAGCAAACTTCCGCGTTTGGCGATTTCTGCGGGCGTGAGTTTGACAGGTTGATAATTACTCAACGCCGCGCGAATGTCATTCACTTGCGCTTGCACGCCTGACCAATCTTCATTCAACGCGGCGGCTTCGAGCGCGGAAAATGAATCACGCAATGCGGCAGTCTCGTTCGCGCCGAGTTTCTCGCTCATATCGGCTTGCAAGATGGAGAAATATCCCGCCGCCTGCCCCGCCCATTCCGCGGCACGGGTGGGGAAATTTTTCTCCGCCGCGTCTTCGATTTGATTCAACGAATCACGCAGGCGGAAGAAGTACGCGTCACGCAAATCATTGGCGACGATTCCCGCCGCTTCCCCCGCCGACAGTTGATTCTGTTTCACGTCGACAATTGCCACCGCTGACGGGTCGTCCACGGTGCTGACGCGCGTCGCTTCGCGGTATTCGCGCAGTCTCAGCCACTCCGCCGCGGACGCAGAGTCCCCCGCTTCGAGCATGGATAAGGTCAGGGTTTGGCTGCCCTGTAAGAGCGCAGTCCAGAGGCGTCCGCGCGCGGCGGCCAGGGAAGACGAGGCACCGTTCATGGCGGCGGTTCGCGCGCGAGTCAATGAATCCAAAACCAGCGCGTCGGCTTCGGGAGCGAATTTTTGATAGGAAGGCTGCACTGTCGCGGCGTAGGTTTGCGCGGCGTCGTCCATCAAATCCGCGGCGGTTTGGTGATGAGGCGCGGGGTCACTGGCGCGGGCAGCGGCGTACAACTCGCTTTGGGCTTGAAAGGCGAGGTCGCGAATCTGCTGGGCGGAGTCCCAGGCGGGGGTGGTTTGGGCGTGGGCGGGGATATTTATTCCCCCCATTCCCAGGATGAATAAGAGACACAGTCCCCACCGGATGGGATGCCATCTCGCAGGCAAGGTGAGGGTGGATTGATGCAAAAAAATACCCATACAGCGTTTCCTTCGTTGGAGAATAACTACCGAATTATAGCGATGGGTTTTTGAATTGAACATCACTCCCGGTGTAAAGGATTTTCACCCTGGTTGAAAACTGCCGTTTCCACCTGTAGATCCATAACCCTCCTTAAAATGGCTTCCTGATTTGAGGCAGGGGTTATCCATTGTCCTGCAATTTCATTCCATCACGCCTCACGTTTCTCAGAGAGTTTCTCCTGAATTAACCACAAACTCACTTTCTCTGGTTGCACTGACTCCTGCACCACTCTGAGCATCGCGTCTGTCAGCCTGTCCATATCCACCTCATCGCGGGCGACGGCGGCGAACTGGGCGAGAGCCTGTTCGGCGTTGTACTTCTTGCGGTAGAAACGCCGGTCAATGAAGTTCTGCACCCGGCGGCGGATGGGGGTGAAGAGGGCGGCGATAGCGAGCGTGGAGAGGACAGTAGTGAGAGGGGAGTTCGTTTGCCCGGTCATGGCGCGGAACCCGGCTTGGAGGGTCACGACTCCGCCAAAATATACCAGCGCCAGCAAGCCGGTTAGCAACGAGTATTGCAGGGTGCGGCGGATGACGAGGTCAACGTCATACAACCGGTGCCGGAGTAGCGCCACCCCTATGCCCAACGCTGGACCGAGGATGGAGGTATTGACCATAATGCCCCCGAAACTGATATTCCATCCGAAATATAGTCCCAGCCCAACAAGCGTGAGAAATGCCATCATAACCACGCCAAACATCAACCATTTCATTTGTTGGCGTTCGTGCCCATCGCTCGTGCGAAAACGAACAATTGCCGCCGTCAAAACCACCAAGACCGAAGTCGGCATGAAGCTCACCCCCACAGTAAAAACGAAGTCATAAAAAGCGGTGGAATGCGTAGCGACAAATGGATTGGGGATTTGAAAAGAGGATGACATCGGTGTTTCGACCACAGCTCCGAGCAGAAGTGGCACGGCAAACAAGGCCAATGACACCGCCGCCGCCCCAGCCCAACGGTGGGAGATGAAGCGTCCATTTGGGAAAATGGCAGCAGTCAAGATCAGAATCGTGAACTGGATGATCCAAATCCAGTTCGCGACCCATGCAGCCAGCGCAGCACCAAACAGGTTGGTCTGCACGGTGTAATACCCGTAGATTGCCCATTCGCCGGTGAGTGTCATCACAGCGCTCAGCAGACCCAATGCGAGCATCAACCACCCAATCCGGTGTCCAGGTCGTCTCGTCAGGATCAGCGCGCCTAAAAAACCGATCAAGGTCGGGGATAGCACGCTTTGTTGAAACGCATTGATCCAATTCACCGCCCCCTCCCGCATACCGCCATCGAAGCCCCAAGAGGTTGGTATAGACGTGGCCGCATTGCGCATGAAAAGTAGCAAACTACCCACCCCCACACTCAAGGTGAGTACGAACCAAACCCAAACGAGGCGGGATGACTGCTTTACTTTTTCGTCTACATTCATCATGAACGCTCCTTGTAACTACTCAACCAGGGTAGAAACTAGCCAGAAAAAAGGGATGCGTGGGGGTGTTGCATACCCCCACGCATCCCTTTTTTTTGGGGGACTTCCTCTCTAGCCTGAGCAGTTACCGCTCCTTTATGTTTACCAGGCGGTGACTTTTTCCAGCTGCATTGTCTCCTGGATCACACTTAACAGCGTGCCGGTAAGTCTACCTCGTCGCGTTGGATCGCCGCCAAGAATTGAAGGCAGGGCAAAGGGCATGCCCCCCTTTCTCATGGTGCGCGCCGCCGCAAGAGGAGCATCGCGGCGGCTATTAAGAGCAAAGCCAAACCAACCAGGTACTGCCCACTTCTAAAGGGTGTTGCGCTTGAGGCGCGCAGTGTAAGCAGCGTGACCGCGGTCGGCGCTTGCCCGCTCTGCCCCAGCAAGAAATGGGAGAAGCCGGGTGTATCCGCCTGGGCATAGGTATAGCTGCCGCTGACATCATTGCCTGTGCTAGCGTTGGTAGTCAGTTCCACCCAGGTTGCACTTCCGACCGGGTTGTTGCGGTACACTGCTAGGTCCGCCTGAGCGATGCCGTTAAGCTCGCTGGTGAGCGCCCAAAGTCGAACCTGTGCCGCGCCGTCCGTTGTAGGGGTGATTTCATAACATCGCCCGGCATACGCTGGAGAACTGCCGCCAGTGGTGGTACAGTATTCGCCTGCGCTGGTGTCTACAGCTTTAATGGAGACGAGCGTGTCGCCCAGATTGTTGGCATTGAAGATGCGCACGCCGCGGTATTTGACCGTGGTTATGCTACTGTTCCAGATTTGTAGGAAGGTTGCGATGGTGTTTACGTTGCGCGTCTGGTGCAACGTACCGCCGGTGTGGCTGAAGGTCCCGTCCACTGTGAAGGTGTACGCCGGGTCAATTGTCACATCGCCGCCGTCCTGGGCGTAATTGCCACTAACAGCCACCGCACGCGTGTGGGTGATGTCACCAGTGTAAGCGGCGTTAATTCTCATACTGCCAACCGTGCCACTGAAGCCAGCGTCAATGATGGCAGCCTTGTTGGATGTGCCGTCGAATTGGACAATATCACTGGCAACTGGTACCACGTCGCCCACCCAATTCGCCGCGGTGGACCAGTTGTTGTCGCTGCCACCGCCATCCCAGATGATCGCTTGCTGCCACCTGCCAATACCGGTGGAGGGCTTCAGTCCGGCAGTGGTGAATTCCCCCCCAGCGTACAGGCCCGTCCCGTCCCACGCCAGGGCCCAGATGGTATTGTTCATGCCGCTGCCCAGCGCACTCCAACTGCTGCCGTCCCATTTGGCGATACGGTTGGCGCTCATGCCCCCAGCAGTGGTGAAAACACCCCCAGCGTACAGATTCGCCCCGTCCCACACCAGGGCAAGGACTCCGCCGTTCATGCCGCCGCCTAGCGCGCTCCAACTGCTGCCGTCCCATTGGGCAATGCCTATAGCGCTCATGCCCCCGGCGGTGGTGAATTCCCCTCCGGCGTACAGATTCGTCCCGTCCCACGCCAGAGCAAAGACAATGTTGTTCATGCCGCTGCCCAGGTTGCTCCAGGCGTTGCCATCCCATTGGGCAATGCCTATAGCGCTCACGCCCCCGGCAGTGGTGAATTCCCCTCCGGCATACAGATTCGTCCCGTCCCACGTCAGGGCATGGACGGTGTCGTTCATGCCGCTGCCGATGTTGCTCCAACTGTTGCCGTCCCATTGAGCGATACGATTGGCGCTCGCGCCTCCGGCAGTGATGAAACTGCCACCAGCGTACAGATTCGCCCCGTCCCACGTCAGGGCATAGACTCCGTCGTTCATGCCGCTACCCAGCGTGCTCCAGCTTATCCCATTCCATCTAGCGATATGATTGGCGCTCACGCCCCCAGCGGTGGTGAAACTGCCCCCGGCGTACAGGTACGTCCCATCCCATGCCAGGGCAAAGACAATGTTGTTCATGCCGCTGCCCAGCGCGCTCCAGTTTGTACCATCCCACTGAGCGATGTAATGGGCGCTTACGCCCCCGGCGGCGATGAATTCTCCCCCAGCGTACAGGTTCATCCCGTCCCACGCCAGGGCACGGACGGGACCATGTACGCCATTCCCACTGCCAAGCGCACTCCAACTCGTGCCGTTCCATTTGGCAATATGGCTGGCACCCACATTCCCGGCGGTGGTGAAACTGCCCCCGGTATACAGGTTCGCCCCGTCCCTCGCCAGGGTATGGACAATGCCGCTTATGCCATTCCCGCTGCCCATTGCGCTCCAGACGCTGCCATCCCAGCGGGCGATGCCTGTGGCGCTCATGCCCCCAGCAGTGCTGAATGCGCCCCCGGCGTACAGATTCGCCCCATCCCATGCCAGGGCATAGACAATGTTGTTCATGCCGCTGCCCGGTGCGCTCCAGACGCTACCGTCCCAGCGGGCGATGAAATTGGCGCTCACGCCCCCAGCCATGGTGAAAATACCTCCGGCGTATAGATTCGCTCCGTCCCACGCCAGGGCATAGACGGTGTCGTTCATGCCGCCGCCTAGCGCGCCCCAACTGCTGCCGTCCCATTGGGTGATGTAATTGGCGCCCACTCCCCCGGCGGTGGTGAAAAGCCCGCCAGCGTATAGGCTCACCCCGTCCCATGCCAGGGCAAGAACTCCGTCGTTCATACCGCTACCTAAGGCACTCCAGGCGTTGCCGTCCCATTGCGCGACGTAATTGGCGCCCACTCCCCCGGCGGTGGTGAAAAGCCCGCCAGCGTATAGGTTCGTCCCGTCCCACGCCAGGGCACGGACGGTGTCGTTCATGCCGCTGCCCAGGTTGCTCCAAGCGCTCCCGTTCCATTTGGCAATGTAATTGGCGCTCACACCCCCGGCGGTGGTGAATCCCCCTCCGGCGTACAGATTCGTCCCATCCCAGGCCAGGGTATAGACGGTGTCGTTCATACCACTGCCCAGCGTGCTCCAGATGTTGCCGTCCCATTTCGCAATGTAATTGGCGTTTACGCTCACGGTGGTGGTAAATTCCCCTCCGGCGTACAGATTCGTCCCATCCCACGCCAGGGCACGGACCGAACTGCTCATACCAGGCAGATTGAAGCCATCCGCCCAGTTTTCGTCACCAACGGCGGTGAGGTTTTCAGTCGCAGCAAAACGGGGCGTTTCGCCAGGTGCGTTGACCATCTGGAAGCCGGTTATGTCAATGCTGCCCAGGATACCCTCCGGCGGCAGGTTGAGCGTGCCGTCGGGATTGAGGTACTTGGCGAGGGAATGTCCCCCGGTTGCCGTTCCGGAAGACGGGAGTAGCAGAATCAGGATGCTCATCAGCAGTAATACGCTGGCACGCAAAGTAGGGGCAAAGGATTGCTGTGGGCAGATGTGCAGTCCGGATGTTAGATGAGGGGTGGTCATGGTTTTTCACTCCTATGCTTGGGGTTTACTCTACAGGTGAGTTCAGTATTGTTGGATAGTATCCGCGGTGGTGGAAAATTTCTTTGTTAATAATCTGGAGTTTAGCGTTTTTTTGTTTTCACCAGAGGGCGCACAGCCTGGAAAGGCCGTGATACATCTAGATGTAGTCTCAAAATCGCCAAAGTCGAATAAGAATTTAAGAGGAAAGATCGTTTCCAGGCGTAGCTGTGACCGGGTGAGGCAAAAATAGCGTGTTATGGTTTTCATTTTGGTTTTTTCGTTTCTGGGATAAGCAAGGGGGTAGGTAGCTTACCCTGGTGGTCTGGTAGGGCACGCTTCGTATGATTTAGGATAGGGGAAGAGGTAAATAATCGCATTGTCCGGAGGGACAATATCAGGCCAACAGGGGAACCATCTTGGGGATTAAATATGGGACAATTCGTGGGCGCGGCGATGGCTTCGATGCGGGAGGAGACGTGGACTTTGGCGATACGTCTGGTGACAACCAGTTGGTAGGGTATTTGCTGATTGGTCGCTCCCGCCATCAGCAGATGCAGCACTTTGGCTTCACGGGGCGTGAGCGCTTCGCTACCATCTTTTTTCGGAACTACCTACTCATGGTGAGTAGTTACATTTGAAGAATGGCGGTCTAATCTTTTTATGCTTAATAAAGGGACCCCCAAGTCGCGCAATTTGACCAATAACCCAAAAAGTGCTGCCTGATCGGGTAACGAGCCTGTGAGCGTGGTGGTGCCATCCGGTTGGTATACCAGCGTCAACTCTCCCAACCAGGCAATCCATTCTTCATCGAGGTACCCATCAATCTGAACACAGAACTTTGCCATCCGAGCCTCGCGCCTGTTTCTGATGACCATTTCTGATCCGCCTGCCGGGGGCCTAGAACCGATCTGAGTCCCTGGCAAGGTATTGGATAGGTCGTGCATCACTTATTTGTCAGGGACGGTAAACTCGCCGACCATGCCCAACATAAAGTGGGGGGTGCCGCTATGTGCAGACGAGGGCAGAAAGCAGATCAGCCCATAAGTCACGCCGGGTTCGAGCATCACGGTAAGGTACGCTTCCTCGCCAATATCCAGGCTGGCTAAACCGGCTACGGCAAAACCAGGGGGAGGGCCTGGCGGGGCGTCTGGGGCGAGCGCTGCCAGGAAGTCCTGCACGGTTGCCCCTTCATTGAGCCGGATGATGGCGACTTCATGCGCCTCTTGCGGGCCGCTGTTGGTAATGTGGATTGTGTGCTCGCCAGCGGAAACTGCGTCGGCGTTGAACGCGTAGGCATAATCCACCATGTCCAGCATCAGATCCGCCTCAGGTGCTGCGGGTGTGGTTGCGGTTTCTGTCACCGTGAAGGGCAGGATGTATCCTTTCGCTACCCCGGGGACGCCGTTCTCATCTGGAACCGGATCGAGCATGACGTAATTCCCCGGCTGCAGGTTGACGATAGCGCTGCCACTGCTACCAGGCATGACGCCAGAGGGGCCGCCAATGGGCGTTAGCCAGGGCGGTGTGCCAGGTGTTCCCTCAGCCATCGCGGCGGCAAAATCATCCATGGTTTTTCCTTCCTCGAACCGGTACAGGGCAGCCTGGCGTCTCCCATCGCTCTCGTTCACCAGCGTAACCGCGGTCCAACCGGTGGGCAGCTCGGCGGGTGCCGCGAATCCTTCCATCGAGGCGGTGATGCTCACCGCGGCGATTTCTGGGAGGGGGACTTCAGTCGGTTCCGGCGCCTCGGTTGGTTCCGGCGCATCCGTTGGGTCCGGTTGTGCGGTCGGCTCCGCCGCTTTGGTCGGTTCCGACACGACAACCTCTGGCACGGCAGTGAGGGTCGCCGCCGGCGAGGCAGGCGTGCAAGCCGCCAGCAACAGCACGATCAAGAATAGGGTTAGTTTTTTCATTGTTCTCTCCTTTTGTAAGAATTGGAATATGGCAATAGGATAGAACAATGGGTGCTCGAAGACATTGTCCTGGAGGACAATCTTCCGCGATCCGGGGGACAATTTTGTGGGCTAGAGGAGGGACAAGGCGTGGGCGCGGGCAACGGCTTCCGTGCGAGAGGAGACTTGGAGCTTTTGCAGGATGTTGCTGAGGTGCGCTTTGGCGGTGCGCTTCGTGATAACGAGTTGGTCGGCGATTTGCTGGTTGGTTGCCCCGCTCATCAGCAACTGCAACACCTCAACCTCGCGCGGGGTGAGGGTTTCGCCCGTGCCGGGAATGGGAATTTTCTGGGGTGGGGTGCCAACGCCAAAGGCACTGAGAGAAACCCGGGCGATCTCAGGGTAGACGTCCGCCTCGACAGCCAATTCCAGTACAGGAATCACCTTGCGCCCGGCGAACAACGGTTGACCGGGCATTTCCCGCTTTTTCATTTCGGCGGCGGCTTCACGCCAGGCGACCAGCGCTTCCTGCGGGCGATTTTCCAGCAAATAGAAGAGGGCCAGATCAACCCCGGCATTGCCCCAGGTGCCGATCCATCTGAGGCGGCGATGCCGCCGCACCGCATCCACTAGCTTTTCTTCCGCCAGAAGGGGGCGCTTATCAGCATGAGCCTGCCACCCTTCCAGAAGGGCAATTGTCGGGCTTTCGGCGACCTCTTTCTCATGAAGCGTGGCCACAAACTTAGCGATCAACAGATGGGCGTCTTCCCACCGGTCTTGCAGCCAGTAAGCGCGCCACAGGGCAAGCCAATAGGAATTCAGATTTCTGCGATGCGTCTCTACTTTTTGTAAGCGGGATTCAGCCTCTTGCACAAACGCTTCCAGGCGGGCAAACTCGGAGCGCGCCACCATCACCATAAGATGGACATAATCTGCCGTCAAATCAATGAAAGCAAAACTGCCCACCTGACGAATAATGCGGCTGGCGCGTTGGCTTAGTTCGGTAGCGGTGGTCAGATCACCTTGCAACAAGGCAATCCATCCCTGGCGTGCATAAGGGCCGGCTTGCAACAGACCATCTTCAGCGCCGAAAAGTTGCAAGGTATTCTGGTCAAACTGGCGAATAAGTGGCAGGCCGTTATCGGCAAAGAGCCACACGGGGGCAATTTGTTGAGCGCTGGCGTAATATACTTGTGGGTCTTCTGTTGCACGAACTGCGTGAATGTAATCGTAAAAATACTGCTGGGCCAGGGGCCATCCCTCCTGGTTGAGCGCCCGAAACGCGCGGCTCATCAGGTAGAAGGTGTGGCGGGTTGGTGAGAGGAGGTCGGTTCGTTCGGCAACGAGTTCTGAAAAGCGGCGTGCCCACTCCGGCTCTGGTTGTTCCGTAACCAGGAAGGATAATATCCACAAGGCCTCTAGTTCGCCGGGAAGATCACTGCTGGCCTGGGCAGCGGGTAATGTTGCTTTGCATAACTGCCATGCCTCGGAAAGGTGTCCTCTCTGACGCAGGTAGCTCGCCTTGATCAGGTCCAGCCAATAGTGTCGTTGCCGGATGGTGACGGGGAGGCGATCCATCCACTCAATGATATATGGCCTTACAAACTCGCGGTCACATTGTGTTTTCCCCAGGGCGATGATAGCCTCAGCCGCCTCGTTCCAGGCCTCGGCCGCTAACAGGTGATGAATGCGGCGCTCCGGGCTGGAAACGGCGTTCGCGGCGCGCATGTGTAGCCTGGCAAGGTCCATTTCTGGCTGTTGGCGCAGGAGCTTTTGCAGGAATTGGGCAAAGAGGGCGTGGTAGGTGTAGGTGGGTTCCGCGAACGGATCGGGGGCGGCGCGTACCACGAGGAACAGGTTTTGCCGGTACAGGGCATCGAGGGTGACCGCGGCATCGCGGCGCTGCGTTACCGCATTGCACACGGCGGGCGTCAGTTCATCCAAAATGGAGGTTTGCAACAAAAAAACACGCTTAGCCACCTCAAGTTGATCCAGCACTTCCTCGATCAGATAGTCAAAAAGGAAACGGTGACTGGCCGACAGATGCTGGATCAGGCTGGCGCGCGCGCGGGGCGAATCCAGCCGGGGCAGCGACAGGGTCAAAAGGCGTAAACCGGCGGCCCATCCTTCGGTGCGCTCGTATACCAACTGTAAATCAGCGGGGGAAAGCCCTAACGTCCACACCTCGTTCAACAAATTGGTGACTTCTGCAATCGAAAAACGCAAGGCTGCCAGCCGAAATTCAGCCATCTGCCCGCGTGCCCGTAGCTGGGCAAGCCGCAAGGGTGGGTCATGGCGGGTGGCAAGGACGACGTGGACGTTTGGGGGCATCCGTTCCAGCAGGTAATCGAGGACACGATGGATGGTTTGACCCTCCACCCGGTGTAAGTCATCGAGGACGAGAATAAATGGCGCGTCCATGAACATGGCCATGCCATTGACCATCACGCCCATCAAGTGCAACGGATCGGGGCTGTCTTTGCCGGCGGCGTCCAGAATGTGCTGTACTTCCCGGCCATATTCTGGCACGCGGGTTTGTATAGCTGCAATCAAGACCTGCAAAAATGTATTCGGTTCGTTGTCCCCCTCATCGAGCGTTGCCCAAGCGAACGACAGTTCCGGGTGCGCGGCGTGGAGCGCGACCATGGATGTAGTCTTGCCCGCCCCGGCCGGGGCTGTGAGCAGCATCAGCCGTTTGGTGGTGACCGCCTGATGCAAATCCTGGAGCAGATGGGCACGATGAAGGGTGCCTTCCGCCAGTTGGGGCGGGAGGAGTTTAGTACGCGGGATGCGGATGGGTGCGGTCCAGTTCGCCATACCACGCAATTATACCGTTTGACGACGCGACTTTTATACGCGGAGAATATACTCTGCGAATCGCCTTGATTTTTTCGCCTGTATGCAAAAAAATCAAGGCATATTTGTCGAAAACCGTCCCGACCCACACCCCGTCTGCTGTAAAATGCCCCTCGAGTACGACGCGGACACCTACGAAAGCACCCAGAACCATGCCATCTCCGGGGAGGTAAAGACTGGAGTTCATTCCAGGCCAGGGTCAGCCCCACAGCTGAGGCAATGATGGCTGTGAAGCAGACTGCCCGCGCGAGCTGGCCCCAGGACGGAGGGTGGTGGGGGAAGACGGGTTGTTCATCCACGTGGTGGAATAGATGCCCACGAAAGCGCTATTTCCGTCTCAGCGGCGCGTGCAGAAATCACACCCGTCACAATAATGATTAAGTGGACGACAATGAAGCCAATGTAGAAGCCTGGGTCATAACCACGGGCGATCAAATAAGCATCATCCAACACACCATGTGTAAATTCCAGCCAGACCAAAGCCCACACGGCCCCCACATACCGGCGAGGGTTGCGGGATGCCCACAACAAAAAGGTGGCAATCCCTAGGATTTCGAAGGCAAAGGCGGCCCATCCATCTACGAACGCTCTGACCTCATTCCCGCTCGTTGAGAAAGGGAAGTCAAAGTTTGCTGCGATCCCGGCGGGATTGAACAACACAAAATACATATTCATCGTCGCCAGCAGGGCGTAAAACACGCCGACTGCAAGAAACCACCATTTTAGTTTTTTCATCAGTTTAATGCTCCTTTTCAGACGAAGGGAAAGCCTACCGGCTCTCCATCCACGCTTTCATCTTTTGCAGGCTTTCGACGTCCTGCTTTTTCATGCTACTCATCAGCAGGGGCGCGGCCAATTTAAAAAACCCGCCCGGCTCGGCATCGGTAAACTGGGTCACGCGCGTGCCGCCCTCCGTGGCTTCGAAGCGCATCCCGCCCGACATCGGGAAGGGGCCTGACGTGGATTTCCATTGATACAGGGTGGGCGCATTGAACGCGCTGATCTCGCCCGAGGTCTCCATTTTGCGCCCCATAAATTCCGTATTGTAAATGTACGTGGACCCCACGCCCACGGGACCGTTCGATGTGAGGCGGGCCTCCAGCAAGCCCGGCGTCCAGTGGGCGTGGTTGGCAAAGTCCATCGCCAGAGCGAAGACCGCTTCAAGCGGGCGGTTGATGACGATGGTTTCTTCGAAGTGTTGCATGAGATTATCTCCTTGTTGAATGTAGAATGTAGAGCGTAGAATGTAGAGCGTTATGCCGTTCTGCATTCTACGCTCTACGTTGTTTACGGCGCGGTCGTCAAATACGCGTATAACGCCGCCAGATCATCATCGGTCATTGCCGCCGCGCTCTGCCAGGGCATGGTGGCGGGAAAGGCAACCCCGTCGGGTTTGATGCCGGAGCGGAACATTTCGACGAACTGTTCCAGCGTGGTTTCGCCCACGAGCGGACGCGGGTTCGGCACCTCAGGGCCAGCGGGTGAGGCAGGCGTACCGGTCATGTCTGAGCCATGACACCCCCGGCAGTCGCCGATGGTTGCTACATATTTACCGTATTCGGCGGTGGGGCCTTGCGCCGGAGCGTTGATCGAGTCCGGGCGTTTTTCCGGGGCGGGGAACAACCCCGCGCCAAAGAAGAGCAGGCCGACGAAGTTGAGCTTGTCCCCGGTCGGGCCGTCGGTCGTCGCGGCGGGTTGGGCACGGAGGAAGGCGATCAAGGCTTCTAGATCGGCATCACTCAACTCGCCGACGGCCAGCAGGGACATGAACCCAAGCGTTTGTCCATTTTTGTCCACGCCGTGCCGCAGGGCGCGGAAAATTTCGCCATCCGTGTAATCCGCCAGTTTTCCGCCGGGGGTGAGATTCTCTGCGCCCAACTGCCCAACGAACCCAAACCCTTCCGCCGCCGCCAGGTCCACCCCGCCGACGAGGGGGTATTCCGGGGCGCCTTCAAACCCGTTCGGGAACGAGCCATGACAGCCGAGGCAGCTGATCCCGGCAATGTATTCGCCGCGCGCGATCTGTTCCGGCGTCCCGGCTACTGTCAATTCCGGCGCGGGCGCGGCCCCCGGAAAATAGATCATCGCCAGCCCTCTGACCCCAGCAAAGGTCAGCGCGCCAAGCACGAGGGTGAGAATGCCCGCGCCCAGCCCACCTGCAATTTTTACCCATAGCCGTTTGGCGCGCAAAGCCTTGTCCGTAAGCCAGCCTGCACCGAGGGTGAGGGCGAGGATGATGAGAAGAATGAGGATATTTGCGAACATGTTGGGTCTCCTTGGAATAAAAATATAGGTTACGGTTTGAAAACCAGGGGTAAGAAAATTTCGGCGAATTTTTCGATGAGATATTCTTCCCCAGTGAGGAACGGCAAGACAACGAGTGGATTGCCAATTTCATCGGTAACACTGGCGCTGACTGGAACATCCAGCCGGAGCGTGCCATTGCCTGTGCCTGTCTCTACGGTGAGGGTGTACACTGCGCCTCCCCCGCTGAGGTCCGTCATGGTAGGGTCGAGGAGACTGCCGGTGGTGAACAGCGTGAAATCATTCAACTCTACCCCTGTGACAGACTCGGAAAAGGTTATCGCAAAATCCACATGGACGGCATTGGTGGGGTTGGCGTCAAGCCGGGTGATGGAAACGACCACAGGCACCAGCCGATCAAGCATATAGGTTTCGCCTGCTGTAAAAGGTAGGCCAACGAGAGATTGGTTGGTCAGGTCAGTAATGGTGGCCGAGACCGGAATATCCAGGCGCAAGGTGCCTTCTCCCTCGCCGAGCGTGACGGTGACAGTGTACAAGGCGCCGGCCCCACTCACGCTGGTAACAGAGGCACCTGTTAGCGTGCCGGTCGTGGTCGTTGCAAAATCATCCGTCTCTACCCCAGTGACCGCTTCGGCAAACGCGACGGCAAAGGTGACACTGGCGGCGTTGGTGGGGCTGGGGGCGGTGCGGGTGATCGCCGTGACTTCGGGGGCAAAGTCTATGATGTGGAGAAAGATATCCCCGCTCCCATTGGTGTCGTCTGCGACCAGATTGGTGGCATAGGATTCGAAAACCACCCATTGTCCATTGGCGGGGATGGCAGGGGAGAAAGAAGCCCCGTTGGCCTGTGTTCCCCCAGTGTCTACGGAGAGACGAGTGGTCAGACCATGTTGCCGGTCATGCAGGAAAATATCGTATTGATTATTGGTATCCCCGGCAACCAGGTTGCTGGCCTGGGAATGGAACGCCACATAGCGGGCATCGGCGGACAAAACGGGGGCTTGGGATTCCTGGTTGGCTTCCGTGCCGTCCGAAGCCACAGAAATCCGGGTGATGATGCCTGTCTGGAAGTTCCGAACAAAGATATCCCTGACGCCATTCGTATCATTGGGGACCAAATTACTGGCAAATGACTCAAAGGCAAGCGATTGCCCATCGGATGAAAAGGCGGGGGCATAAGAAGCATCATTGGCTTCTTCACCCGTTGAGGAAAGGGAAACCCGCACGGTCGTGCCTATCTCCCGATCATGGACGAAAATATCGTCCGCGTTATTTGTATCGTCCGGGACAAGATTATTGGCAAATGACTCGAATGCGACGTATCGCCCGTCGCTAGAGAGCACAGGCGCAGAAGACAATCCGTTGCCCTGAACGCCCTCAGAACTGACCGCAACCAGGGTGGTGAGGCCTGTTTGGCGGTCGTGGACAAAAATTTGCAATCCGCTGGAGCCGCCTGTCACCAGGTTGGAGGCCATCGAGCGGAAAGCGACATACCGGCCATCCGCAGAAAGGGCGGGCTGAGAACTGTCGTCATCGGCTTGGGTGCCATCCGAAGCAACCGAAACGCGCGTGGTGCTCCCGTCCGCGCGGTCATGCACAAAGATGTCTCGACTGGTATTCGTATCGTCTGTTACCAGATTGGTAGCGTCCGAGGCAAAGGCAACATACTGCCCATCTTCTGAAAGGGCCGCGGGGGGGAATGAGTGATTGTCCGCCTCTTCGCCGTTGGTGTTGATGGAAACGCGCGAGGTCGTCTTGGTTTGTTGATCACGAATGAAAATATCCGTTTTGTCATTCGTGTCATCGGCAATCAGGTTGTTGGCATCGGATTCAAACGCCACGTACCGCCCGTAGGCAGAGATGGTGGGGGCGTATGAACCGTCGTCTGCCTCTACGGAGGGGGCGGAGGCATGGGTTGTGATCCCGGTCAGGCGTTCGTGAACAAAGATGTCCCAGGTCCCATTCGGGTCTCCGGCCACCAGATTACTGCCTTCGGATTGGAATACGATGATATTTCCATCCCCAGAAAGCGCGGGCACCTCGGACCCGAAATTGGCTTCTGTCCCATCCGAGGCCACAGACACGCGGGTGGTCATCCCCGTCTGTTGATCGTGAAGAAAGATGTCTGGCGCACCGTTCGTATCTCCAGCGACCAGGTTGGTGGCCTCGGAGTCAAAGACAAGATAGCGTCCATCATCAGAAATAGCCGAATACGAGGAGTGACCATCGCCTTGTATACCGTCGGAGGCGACGGAGATGCGGGTGGTCGTGCCAGTCAACCGGTCGTGGACAAAAATGTCTTCTGCGAGATTGGTGTCCCCCGTGGTTAGATTGTCTGCTTCTGAAGCAAAGGCAATCCACCGTCCATCGGAGGAGAGCACGGGGACATAAGAGCCGCCATTGGCTTGACTGCTATTGGAAGCGATAGAGACGCGGGCCGTCGTGTTATTTTGCAGGTCACGAAGGAAGATGTCCGCCACCCCATTGGTATCTCCGTTGACGAGGTTATCCGCGTCCGAGGCAAAGACTGCCCAATGTCCGTCTGCTGAGATCACGGCATCGGTGGACGAGTCATTTCCTTCTGTGCCATTGGACGCGACCGAGATACGGGTGGTGATCCCAGTTTCTCGATCATAGAGAAAATTATCATAGGTGCTGTTGGTATCTCCGGGCACCAGGTTGCTGGCCCGTGAATAAAAAGTGACATACTGCCCGTCGGCAGAAAGGCTCCCGAAGGTGGAGCTATCATTGCCTTCTGTGCCGTCAGAAGCAACGGAGACGCGCGTGGTGAGGCCGGTTTGGCGGTCATGGACAAAGACATCTCGGGCATTATTGGTATCTCCCGGAACCAGATTGGTTGCGAAGGTATCGAAAACCACAAAGCGTCCATCGGCGGAAATATGAGCATACCCGGAATCCCCGTTGGCCTGACTGCCATCCGAAGCGACAGAAGCCAGAGTCGTGAACCCGGTTTGGCGGTCATAAACAAAAATATCTTCCATCCCATTGGCGTCTCCAAGGACCAGGTTATTCGCGCGGCTATGAAACACCACATAACGCCCATCGGAGGACGCTTCCGGCGCAAACGAACTGTCATTCGCCCAAAAAAGTCCTCGGTTGGCGAGCGAGACGCGGGTCGTCTCTCCCTGGACAGCCAGGGCGGAGTGAATGGTCAGCATGACGGCAATGGAGAGGAGGAACAGGGCTGGCAAAGTGAGAAATTTAGAAAAACGACGGGAAATCATCGTGAAACCTCTTGCAATATTGAAGATTGAATAACCATGAAGGGATGATATTCCATGAGCATTTAGAGATCGTTTATTGGAGACAGTTTCTAGTGTTCAGTGTTCAAAAAACTGGTCACTGGCTACTGACTACTGGCTACTGCGTCAACCGATCAATCTCCTGGTTCAACACCGTCACCTGCTGGCTCAACTCTCGCGTGCGGCGGGACATGAGTTGGAACAGACGGTAGGCCATCGAGGGGTCTTCGTGGATGCGGCGGTTAAAATTCTCCTTGTCCACCGTGATGGCGACCACCTCACTGAGCGCGCGGACGGTGGCGTTATGCACTTCCTTGTCGAAGATCGCCATCTCTCCCAAAATCTCCCCCGCGCTCCGCACGCCGACGAAGACCTCCTCCCCGTCGCGCTCCTGCATGATCGCCACCTGCCCCTCCTGGATGACGAACATGCTCTCGCCCAGCTCGCCTTGCCGGATCAGGATTTCCCCTGGCTGGTAGCGTTTGCCCAGTTTGGCGGTGGCCCCGTCCGGCGCGGGCGGCGTTTCCGGCGCGGGAGTCAGTTCCGGGGCGGGTTTCCGGGAAAATAGCGAGGCCAGGATATCCCAGCCCAGACGCAAGATAAAAGAAGGATGAAGGGTACGCATCAGAATCTCCTTGTAAGAACCACTCCCGGTGTACATATCCCATTGCACGGTGCTCATCCGGCGCAGTTTGCCGGGTTTGCCCTGTTCACTCAAAATCATGCGGAGCACCGCTTTCCGCGCGAATTTCCGTTTTTGAATCTGGCTGACCACCATAAAAATCAGCCGCCCGATGTCGTTGTCATATTCCACCGTCTGGCAAACGGGGAGGTAATGCTGTTCAAACGCCTGTGCCGACACGCCCTGAAACACCGCCGTTGAGGCCGCAATCTTGGACGTGCGGTACGCGGACCCGATCCCATCCTTGAACAGCCGCGTGGAACCGCAATCCCCGATGAAGACAAATCGGTCTCCGTAGGGGTGCTGTGCCCCAATCGTGTTGATGCGCGGCGCGCAGTTGCACGAAAACTGTTCCAGATTTAAGCCGGGGGGCATACACTTTTTCACTTCGGGCGCGGCGAGAAACGCCTGGATCAGGTCTTTGTCAATGTCCTCCCCCAGCAGGCAAACCGTCATGTAATCTTCCTTCGGGATCAGCATCCCAAACTCCAGCCGGGGGATGTCGAGCAGGAAAACTTGAATGGCGTTGCCCAACACTTGGGCGACCGTCTCTGCGCCCAGGTAATATTCACGAATATAGGTTTTAGTGGTTTCCGGGGGTTTGTACTTCAGGCCAAGCGGCTCGAACAGTTTGAGCGCGGGGGAGTTGACCCCGGCGGTGACGGCGACGAGATCGTAAGTCTGCGCCTCAGTGGAGCGGGTTTTCAGGACGGGGAAACCGCCCTCCGAGAGGGTAATTTCGCTGACCCGATCCGGGATGACGTGCGCGCCTTTTTCCATCGCCAGCCGTTGCAGATGCCCGTCCAACCCGCTGAACTTGAACTCGGTCAGGTCGCGCGGCCCGGCGCCCCGGTACACTGCGCCGATGCGTTTTTCGGCCAGGGGGGTGTCGATGCGCGCACTACCCACGTCGGTATGGAGGATGTAGGAGTCGATTCCACGCTGGACGACCGAACCGGGGAGGTTGAGTCCCTCCGCCGCCAGGTTTTGCACCAGCGTTTCGGAGACGATGCCCGCGCACATGTTACAGCCCGGCGGCCCGGCCTTTTGGAAATCGCGCGGTTCGTAAATCTCCACGCTGATCTGCACCCCCGCGCGGGCTGCCATATCCAGCAGAAAATAGCTAAAAAACGACCCCGCAGGGCCGCCGCCGATGACCGCTACGCGGGCACCATCCCGTAGTTTCATCGTGTCATCCGCTGTATGTGGTTTTTGGAACGTTTCGACCAAACTCGTATCCTTCATCGCTTTCGACCTCCAGGGAATTTGCCCATTCCGTATAAAAAAGTCTCAGCGCTCCCTCCCGTGGGAGCGGCCTCTATGGCCTGTATGAAGCGAGAAATTTGTATTTAGTCGGATTAACTGAAGCGAAGGGTTCGCAAAGAGTGTAAAGTAGTAAGTGTGTCCATACCCACCTAATCCCGCGAATATGCTTCCCCACTCACAGTTGTTCTGAAACGAACTTCACCGTCTCCTTAAGCGTTAACTGTTGTCCTGCCTCCATGCTCCTGGCAAACCCCTCTGCTGAGAACTTTTCTTTTGTCCTGGCAAGGAGCTTGTCCGCACCTTCCTGATTTTCAAAGTCATCCCCCGAAACGTGCCGGACGAACGCCGCGAGCCGCGCGCCGGTTTCGACCTGCCCTTGCCGCACCGCCAGGTCTGCGAATCCAAGCAGAGCGGCGTGCGCCAGCGTCTCCGCTTCGATTTCTTGCGCTTCCTGCAACCCCTGCGCGAGATAGCGTCTGGCTTGTTCGTCATCTCCCGCGTGCAGGTACGCGCTCCCCAGATTGTTCAGCGTGAGGACAGCCAGCCAGCGTTGCCCGGCCTCTTGCAAGGTTTTGAGCGCGTGTTTGTGCAAGGCGATGGCTTCGGGCAGGCGAGCCAACTCCTGCAGGGCGTTGGCAATGGTGATCTCCGTGCGCGCAATGTCCACCGGGTTGCCGATGTCTTCATAAATCTTTTTCGCTTCTTCGTAAAATCGGAGGGCCTCGACATACTCTTTCCGGGCGAACGCGGCCAGGCCCAGGTTGGAGAGGGCGAGCGAAGTCACACTGCGGTTTTCCAGCGCTTTGCCCCGCGCGAGGGCTTCTTCGGCGAATTGCTGGAGTTGGGCGTGGCGACCCAGATAGTGGGCGGTGGTGCTGAGGTTGACGGTGGCAATGGCCGCGCCCAGTTCGTTCCCGGCGGCCTGATACAACCCCAAACTGGTCTCGGTCAGGCGGTAGGCTTCTTCCAACTGGCCCTTTTCGGTGTGGATAATGGCAAAGTTGCGTAAAACGTGCGCTTCCAGGAGGGTGTCTCCGATTTGGCGGGCAAGGGTACGGGCTTCTTCCAGGTAGGTGCGGGCATCTTCGTAGCGGGAAAGGAAGAGGTGGGCAATGCCAACATGCAGGGCACAGGTGGCGCGCAAGGCAGGGGGCACGGTGGGGTCGAGTTGAAGGGACAGATGATATGCCTGTTCCAGCACCGCGTAGGCATCCTGGGCGCGGCCTTGCCGGTACAGCCCCACGCCCTGCCCCACGCGCAAGCGGGCGTGCAAGGCGGGATGAGTTTCCGCGGGGAAGGCGACGGCGGCGTTTTGAAAGGCTTCGGTCATTTCGGCGTACCCACTTCGGGCGGTGTAAAAGCCTTCGAGGCCGGGGAGAGCGGGGGCCAGGAGATCGGCGCGCGCGTGGTGAAGGGCGGTATCCCAGGCCAGACGCAGGTTTTGGAGTTCGGTGGCGGTGCGGGTGAGGGCGGCGTTGTGGGCCAGTTGTAGGGCGGGGGTTTCCGCGGCCAACCATTGGAAGGCCCAGGCCGCATGTCGCAGGAGGAGTTCTTCATCCTCCCCGTGTTTTTCGTGGGCGAACTGGCGGATGAACGTGTGCATGTCATAGCGACCCTCTGCCGTGAGGCGGAGGAGGGATTTGTCGCGCAGGCTGGCGAGGGTTTCGCGCAGGTCGGTGGCGTCGCGCACCACATACACCGGCACGCCGAGGATGCGGCCGTAGAT
>JABWBV010000422.1 GCA_013359445.1 Anaerolineales bacterium
CCCCTGAACACGCATGACTGATATTCCCGCCTTCCTTAAAAATATGATTTCCACCTCTGGCCTTTCCGGCTACGAGGTCCCCATCCGCCAGTTGATCGAAGAAACCTGGCAGACCCTCACCGACGAACTCAGCGTTAGCCGCATTGGTAGTTTGCACGGGTTCAAACGCGGCACCCAAACCGCCGAACCGCGCAAAAGCATTTTGATCGCCACCCACATGGACGCCATCGGCATGATGGTGACGCGGATCGTGGATGGGTTCCTCTACTTCACCGAAATCGGGGGGCTGGACCCGCGCGTGTTACCGGGCCAACCCGTCACCGTGTTCGGGCGGGAGGAACTGCCCGGGGTCATTGTCCAACCTCCGGCGCATCTGCTCCCCGCGGACGCGCAAAACTGCGTGGTGCCCCTCGACAAGTTGATGATCGACACCGGTCACCCCGCGCGGCGTGTGTCCGAACTCGTTCGCCCCGGCGACCTGATCGCGTTTGCCCAACCCCCGTTGAACCTGGGCACCGATCTGCTCGCCGGTCATTCGCTGGATAACCGCGCCTCGGTGGCCGCGCTCACGCATTGTCTGGATGTTCTGCAAACTCGCCATCACGCGTGGGATGTGTGGGCGGTGGCGACGGTGCAGGAGGAGGAGACGTTGGGCGGCGCGGCGACGTCCGCACATCATCTGCGCCCCGATCTGGCGATTGCGGTGGATGTGACGTTTGGTAAAGAGCCAAACAGCCCCTCTCACAAAACCCAGGAACTGAACAAAGGCCCGGTGTTGGGCTGGGGGCCAAACATTCACCCCGGCATTCATAAAGCGCTCAAACAGGCCGCCGAACGTCTGGAGATGTCCACCCAATTTGAAATCCACACCAGACACTCCGGCACGGATGCGTATTCCCTGCAAACCGCGGTCGAGGGCATCCCCACGATGGTGATCAGCATTCCGCTCCGGTACATGCACACGCCCGTCGAGGTGATTCATTTGAAGGACGTGACCCGCGTGGGCCGGTTGTTGGCGGAATTTATCGCCGGGTTGGATGGGGCGTTTATGGAGAAGTTGACGTGGGATGAATAGTGGGTATGCCGTATTGCGTATTTTTTTGGGCAATACGGCATACGAATTACGGAATAATTTTTATGGCAGACCTTACCTTACCCAAAATTGGTACCCCCCAAATCAAATTGCTCGAACGCCTTTGTACCGCGTGCGCGGTGTCGGGCGATGAGGGTGAAGTGCGAAAAATTGTGATCGAGGAGATCAAAGCGCACGCGGATAGTTACAAAGTGGACGCGCTGGGCAATGTGCTCGCCACCCGACAGGTGGCCGCCACCCGACAGGTGGCCGCCACCCGACAGGCGCAAAATCCCGGCAAACGCGGGGCCAAACCCCTGCGCGTTTTGCTCGCGGCGCACATGGACGAAGTGGGCTTTATGATCTCCGCCGATGACAAAGACGGCTTTTTCCGGTTTGAGGTGCTGGGCGGCGTGGATGCGGGCATTTTGATCGCCAAACCCGTGGCGATTGGCAAGGATCATTTAACGGGCGTGATTGGGGCCAAACCCATTCATTTGACGACCGCCGACGAACGCAAAAAGAGCATTACGCTGGATAGTTTGCGGATTGATACGGGCAACGGGGGCAACGGCAAAGTGAAAGTTGGCGACCGCGCTACGTTCACGCCGAACTTCACCACGATTGGACAGGGGGCGGGGCGTAGTTTCCGCTCGAAGGCGTTGGATGACCGGATCGGGGTGGCGAACCTGATCGAGCTGATCAAAAATCCCCCGCCGAACGTGGAACTGCTCGCGGCGTTCACCGTGCAGGAGGAAGTGGGCCTGCGCGGGGCGGAAGTCGCCGCGTATACCTTCGACCCGGACATTGCCATCGCCCTGGATTGCACCCCGGCGGCGGACCTGCCTTCCTATCACGAAGAGGACGAAAACACCCGGTACAACACCCGGTTGGACGCGGGGCCTGCCATTTACACGGTGGATCGGGGCACCCTCTCCGACCCGCGCCTGGTGCGGCACTTTGTCGAAACGGGTGACGCGCTCGGTATCCCGTACCAATATCGCCAACCCGGCGGCGGCGGCACGGACGCAGGCGCAATGCACAAGGCCCGCGCGGGGATTCCCAGCCTGTCGGTGTCCGTGCCCGGACGGTATTTGCACACGCCCCATTCGCTCGTGCGATTGGCGGATTGGCAAAATACCCTGCGGTTGGTGTATGGGGCGTTGGGGCGGTTGACGGGGGAGGTTTTGCAAGGCGCGCGTTGAAATCAACCTTTCAACTCGTTATAATTTTGATATGACTACGCTTACCCTTGAAGTTCCCGACTATCTGGCTGAACAAATCAGGCTTCTGAAACCCCGAATGCCTGAATTATTATCCAGGGCATTGGATTTATCGGCAGAAACGCCGCTCACAGTCCCGGCGCCTCAAAAACCGCATCCGGCTTTTGATGAAATGCTAGATTTTTTAGCGGGAGGGCCTTCCCCTGAAAAGATCGTTACCTTCAAGGCCTCCTCTAAGGTGCAAAAAAGGCTGGAAAGTTTAATGGATAAAAAGAAAGAAGGGGCACTATCTGAGGAGGAAAATGAGGAACTTGACGTTTTTCAGCAAGTTAATCACATCTTTATTCTCTTAAAAACGCGCGCAAGAAAACAGCTTTATTTATGACGCGAGTATATATTCAGGCGGGCTTACGTCGCGTCGTTTACAAACGTGCGGGAGGAAAATGTGAATATTGCCTATTGCAAGAAGATGACACGTCCTTTACCCATCATTACGAACATGTCATTCCGCTTCGACATGGAGGGGCAACCACTGCAAATAATCTTGCTTTAGCTTGTTTGGAATGCAACCTGGCAAAAGGAACCGATCTCACTACTTTTGACCCATTAGATGGGAACATTACTCGTTTGTTTAGTCCACGTACCGATCAATGGGATGAGCATTTTGAACTCAAGAATGCAATGATTGAGGGGAAAACCGCTATAGGGCGTGCAACAGTTTATTTTTTACGTTTCAATGATCCTTTGCGGATGATCCAACGGCAAGCCTTGATCAGAATTGGACGTTATCCATAATCCCGTTTCACTTATCTCTCCTCTGACTCCCCCTTGACCCGCCCTCGCCACCGTACCCCCACCCAATCCCCCCCCACCGCCAGCCCCTTCCGCGTCCTTCGCAACCCCTTCCCGCCCACGGAAGTGCTGGACCCGGACGCCGTCCACGCCATTCACCACGCGTCGCTCCGGGTGTTGGAAGAGACGGGCGTGGATTTTTGGGACGCGGAAACGCTTAGTTTGCTGAAAACTGCCGGGGTCAAAGTGGACGAAAAAGCCCGCCACGCCTGGCTGGATCGGGCCTGGGTGATGGAGATGGTAGGGAAAGCGCCTGCACAATTTACCCTGCACAGTTGGAATCCCGCCAAAAACGTGCCCGTGGGGGGCAATCATCTGCTGTACGCGCCCGTCGGCGGCCCGCCGTTCGTTACCGATTTGGATCGGGGGCGGCGGGACGGGAATATGGCGGATGTCCAAACCCTGAACAAGCTCGTGCAAATGGCCGACGCGATGGTGATCGGCGGGGGACACCTGATCGAGCCGTTGGACGTCGAAGTCCCCATCCGCCATCTCGAAACGATGTTTTACGACCTCACGCTGATTGACAAAGCCCCGCAATCCACCGTCTTGGGGCAGATTGCCGCGCAGGATTCGATCACGATGGTGGCCCTGGCCCACGCGGGGGGGGCGGCGACGGTCGCAGACGCGCTCGCGGGCATCCGTCACAAGCCCGCGGTGTTGGGCGTCATCAACGTCAACAGCCCCCTGCGCTACGATGGCCCGATGCTCGAAGGTTTACTCGCCCTCGCCCAACATGGACAAGTCCCCGTCCTGACCCCGTTCATCATCGTGGGGGCGAACAGCCCGATCACCCTACCCGCCGCGATCATGCAACAAAACGCGGAAGTATTAGCGGGCGCAGCCCTGGTGCAATTTGTCAACCCTGGGTGTCCGGTGGTGTACGGGCATTTCATCACCCCGTTGGATTTGCGGTCGGGCGCGGTGCCCTTTGGAACCCCGGAAGAGGTTTGGGCGGTGTTCGCCGCGGCGCAAATGGCGCGGTTTTATCATCTTCCCTTTCGCGGGGGTGGCGGGCTGACCACCGCGCAAATCCCCGACGCGCAGGCGGCGTATGAATCCACGTTCGGGCTGTGGGCGGCGACGATGGCGCATTCCAACCTGATCTTGCAGGGGGCAGGGTGGTTGGATGGGGGGCTGGTCGCGTCGTTTGAGAAGTTTGTGCTGGATGTGGAGGTGATTGAGCGGTTTGATGCGTTTTTGCAGGAAAGGCCGATCGACGCGGAGACGCTGGCGGCGGAATTTATTCACCAGGTCGGGCCGGGGGGACATCATTTGGACACCGCCCATACGATGGCGCGTTACCGCACCGCGTTTCACCACTCCGAACTGAGTTCGCGCCTCTCGCACGGCGCGTGGGTCGAGCAGGGGGAGCAGGACACCGCTCAACGGGCGAATCGAAAGTGGAAGGAGATGGTCGCTCGTTATACGCCGCCCCCGATGGAGCAGGCGGTGGTGGAGGCGTTGCTGGATTACAAAGAACGGCGAAAGGAAGTATTATTAAAGTGATCCACGAAGTGCACGAAGATTCACCAAGTTTTTTCTCTTCGTGTTTCTTCGAGGCCTTCGTGGATCAAAAAAGGATAGAAGATGGCCGAACCCGCACCCCAAAAAGCTCCCCGCCGAAAAAGTAACACGAACGAAGATAATCCCTCGGTGATTGACTACGGCGGCACGCCGGAGCAACAGCAAACCTCGTCGCCATCCACCTCTCCCCCACCCCCTTCGACCAGCACCGTTGAACCGGAACCGACGCAAGGGCGCAATTTGTCTAAGATCAGAGTGTATCTTTCCTACGCGCGCAAGGATACGGAATTTGCCAAAGCACTTTATGATCGTTTGCTCTCTGAAGGTTTTGATATCTGGGTAGATTGGGAGGATATTCCCCCTTCCTCAAAATGGTTGGATGAAATTCTGAATGGGATACAGACTTCTGATGCTTTCATCTTTATTATCAGTCCTGATTCTCTCGTTTCGGAGGTCAATACTCAGGAATTGGAACAGGCAATCAAGCAAAGTAAACGACTGATCCCCATTTTGCATCGTAACCCGGATAAACAACAGCCAATCCATCCAGAAATCGCCTCAATCAATTGGATTTACATGCTGGATGCGGAAGAACTTGACCGCCAGTTTCCCGTTTTGGCGGGGGTATTATCGGCGTTATCCGCTCCCCCTGGCCCTTCCACGACCCTCGACTTTGCTCTTAACGACCGCCCCACGGGCAAAGACCAACTCGATTACCAATCCTACGCACGCGCGTTTGCCCAAATCCTCGCCAGCCCCCACACCAAACCCCCGCTCACGGTGGGGCTGTACGCCTCCTGGGGGATGGGCAAATCGTTTTTGATGAACAAAATCAAAGAGGAATTGCGCTCCAAAGAACGGCGTTCCAAAGCTAAAGATCAAACCGAACTTGTTTTTCACTTTATAGACTTCAACGCCTGGGAATACTCCACCAGCGACAACCTATGGGCTGGTTTGATCACCAGCCTTTACGGGCAAGTGGAAAAAGCCTACAAACCCTGGCAGATTACCCGCTTCCGGTGGACGAAACGCTTCCGCAAAAATCTCCGCAAGACGTTCGGCTGGGGCGGGGTCTTCACTTTGTTAGGGGTCATCTTGGCCGCGTTTCTGCAAGGGGATACCCTCTTACAAGTGACCGATTCCCTTTCCAATCTACAAGAGCTATTCGGCACGGCCTTTCTCAGTGGCTCAACCCTGGCCGCCCTGATTGCCTTCCTGCGTGCCGCGCGTGACCTGTTCGACAGCACCGCCCCTCGTTCCAAAGAACTACAATCCATCGTCTCCCGCAAAGATTTCAGCACGCAAATCGGCTTCATGGACGAGATTAAAGGCGAAATCGGGGAGATGCTAACGCTGATCAAGAACATCGAAAAAGGCAAACGTGAAGTTCGCTTTGTCCTGTTTGTGGACGACCTTGATCGTTGTCCCCCCAACAAAGCCATCGAAGTCCTCGAAGCGCTCCTACTCCTGCTCTCCTACCAGGAAGGCGAGGCTCCCTTCTTCATCTTCCTCGCCATTGACGCCCGCGTCATTGTCAAAGCCATCGAAGTCCACTACGGCAAAATGCTCACCGAAGCAGGCATCTCCGGGTACGAATTTCTCGATAAAGTCGTGCAAATCCCCTTCCGCATTCCTCCTGCCGGGCCGGTCGCGATGAAAAAATACATCACCTCCCTGCTTTGGCAATCGGAAGAAGCCCGAACTGAAGCGGAAAACCGCCGCGCCCGCGCCACCCTCGCGGCCACCCCCGCCGCAGACGATACCCCCACCCCCGCCCAAACCGCCCCCGCTCAAGCTTCTGAAAATCCCCCCGAACTCATCCCCGAAGAACCCTTTGACGACGCGGAACAAGCC
>JABWBV010000010.1 GCA_013359445.1 Anaerolineales bacterium
ATACCGCCTCAAACGGGAACTCGCCCCGGGCAATCTGCCAGATCAGCGTCTCCGTCCGGCGCAGAATCTCGCTCGTTTTCGCGGGGGTGATCAGGCTGAGGTCGAGGGCCAGGGCGAGGTCATCCAGATCGAGCACCTGATTCGTGCGCTCGTCGGGGGTGACGAACACATCTACGAACAGGTCTTGCATCACCCAACAATCCAGGTCTGGATTAAAGGCATAATCGGCGAGGTGAATGTACCAACGCCAACGGTCGGTGCGGGGGTAGCGGATATCTTCGAGAATGCTGATTCCCTGATCGAGCAGGTAGAAGATGCGCGTGTCCGGGCCGAAGATCACGTCGTCGGGCGCGGGGCGTTCGACGATCAGGGTGTCATCTACCTGGAACCAGCGCCAGTCGTCGGGCGTGGTGCTTCCCCGGAAGAGGGTGGCACGGTTTTGAAGGTGTTGGGCGACCACTTCCGGCGGGTTGACGCGGAATTCTCCTTCGCCGTGTTCTTTGCCGAAACGATGCCAGATGAGGAGGGTGGGGGTGAGATTCATTTCGGGGAATGTGTGGGATTTTGTGGGAATTAAAGGGAACTCATGAGAATTGGGGGAAAGTTCCTACAAATTCCCACGAGTTCCGATAAGTTCCCTTGGCGTTAGATTTCTTCCAACTCTTTGAGCACCCGCTCCATCAACCCTACGGCCTCCCCCACCGTCTCGGCGTCGAAGGCGAAGCGTGCTCCGGCGGCTTTGAACAACTCCGGGAGGGGCGCGGTGCCCCCGAGGGAGAGGGCGTGGCGATAGGCGGCCACCGCTCCGGCCTGGTCGCGGAGGGCGTTCGCCCAGACCTGTACCGCGCCGAGTTCGGCCAGGCCGTATTCCACGTAATAAAACGGGTAGCCGTGAATGTGTCCTTTGCGATGCCACCCGGTGACGCACGCATCTTCCAACCCGCTCCAATCTACGCCGGGGATGAACCGCGCCCAGAGTTCGCCCCATTTGGCGTCGCGGTGGGCGGGGGTTTGGGCCTCGTCGGCGTGGGTATAGGCCCAGTGTTGGAAGGCGTCTACCACGGCCATGTACGGCCAGAAGAGGAGGTTCTTTTCGAGGTGTTCGATGCGGGCGCGGGCGGCGTCTTGCGGGGTGTAGAACCCGCCCTGCTCGGCGGTGAGGTAGGGGGCGGCGAGGAGTTCCATGCCCATCGAGGCGACTTCGGCAAATTCCATGCCGGTGAACCGTTGGGGCAGGTAGGGCAGTCGGCGTGTTTCAAACCCGTGGAAGGCGTGCCCGGCCTCGTGCAGGAGCATTTGCACATCGTCGTGCATTCCGACGGCATTGCCGAAGATGAAGGGGCTGTCGGTGATCGGGTAGTAGGTACAAAATGCGCCGGGGCCTTTGCCTTTGCGGTTGTCGAGATCGAGCATCCCTTTTTCCTGCATTTCCACGTAGTACGCGCCCAGTTGGGGGTCTACTTTGTGGAAGATGACGGCACATTGGGCGTCCAACGCGGCGACGTCGGTGAAGGGCACGAGCGAGGGGAATTGGAAGGGGTACACACCGTGTTCGAGGTCGAGGTCCCACGGGCGGAGGGTATCCACGCCGAGGGCGCGGGCACGTTTTTCGTAGATCCGCGTGGCGACGGGGACAACTTTTTCTTCAATGGCACGGTGGAAGGTTTCGTTATCCGCGGGGGTGTAGTCGAAGCGATGGAGTTGTTGCCACCGGTAGGCGCGGTATTCGGGGAAACCGGCATTTTGCGCCATCTGGACGCGGAGGGCGAGCATTTTCGTCCACAGGTCGTCTATCGCGTCTCGGTCCACGAGGCGGCGGGCGTCGGCGGCGCGCCATATCGCCTCGCGCGTGGCACGGTCGGCAGATTGGTAGGGGATTTGCAGACCGGTGATCGTTTGCTCTTCGCCGTCCCAGGGAATCGTCCAGGCTCCGGCGATTTTGTCGTATTCGGAGGCGAGTTTGCGTTCTTCGGTGATGAGGGGCAAGTTTTCGTCGCGGAAAAGGTCGGCGTCCACGCGCATGGCCTTGACGGGGATGTCCATTCCGGCGGGGACGAGGCCACTTTCGAGCAGTTTGACGGTCAGTTTTTGGTCGGCGGCGCGGGTTTGAGGTTCGATGGTTTCCAGGAAGGCGAAAAAGCGTTTTTCGGCCTCTTCGTCGGTAGTGTTTTGGACGTAGGCGACGTACAGACGGCTGGAGACTTCGCCGAGAAGTTCCATCACCCACGACCAGCCGGACATCCATTCGTGGAGGGTGTGGGGGGTGAGGGGGTGGGTTTCAAGTTGGTCGTAAAAGGTCTGGTAGGTTTCCCAGGGGGCGGAGGCGTATTCTTCGTAGGAGCGGGGGAGGTGGTTGAACATGGTTTTTTGGGGGGGAACGTGAGGGAAGTAGGGGGAATTGGAGGAAGTTGGGGGGAATTTGTGGGAATTGGGGGGAATTTTGGGTAACTCGTCGGAATTTTCTAAGTTCCCATGAATTCCTATGAGTTCCTACAATTTCCCTTCCAACTCGCCGATCACCCGCTCCGTCAAGGCGACCGCGGCCCCAACGGTTTCCACGTCGAAGGCAAACTTTGCGCCCGCGGTGCGGTAGAGTTCGGGGAGGGGGGCGGTGCCGCCGAGGGCGAGGGCAGAACGGTAGGCGGCGACGGCTCCGGCCTGGTCGCGGAGGGCGTTGCCCCAGACCTGGGTCGCGCCGAGTTGGGCGAGGCCGTATTCGATGTAATAGAACGGGGAGCGGTGGATGTGGCGTTTGCGGTGCCAGCCGAGGGTTTTGGCGTCTTCCAGGCCGGTGAAATCTACGAACGGGATGAAGCGATCCCAGAGATCAGACCACGCGGCGTCGCAGTTTTTGGCGTCGGCGGCGAGGATAGGGTTTTCGTAGACCCAGTGCTGGAAGGCGTCCACGACGGCCATGTACGGCCAGAAGAGGAGGTTCTTTTCGAGGTGGCGCAGGCGGGCGCGGGCGGCTTGGGCGGGGGTGTAGTATCCGCCAAAGTCGTGCGTCAGGTAGGGGGCGGAGAGCAGTTCCATCGCCATTGAGGCGACTTCGTTGAATTCCATGGGGGCGTCGCGTTGGAAGTAGTAGGGGAGTTTGAAGGTCTCGAAGGCGTGGAAGGCGTGCCCGGATTCGTGGAGCAGGGTGTTGACATCGGCGGGTTGGCCGACGGCGTTGCCGAAGATGAACGGGCGGTAAATGGCCTCGTAGCCGGTGCAAAACGCGCCGGGGCCTTTGCCTTTGCGGTTGACGAAATCTATTAGCCCCTCGGCGCGCATGGTGTCGAAGTAGGCGGCGAGGGCGGGGTCTACGTGGTGGAAGATGGCACTTCCCCGGTCGAGCAGTTCCGTTTCCCCGTCGAAGGGGCGGAGGTCGTCGGTTTCGATGGGGTAGGTTTGCTGGTAGAGGTCGAGGTCCCACGGGCGGAGGGATTCGACGCCGAGGCGGGCGCGGTGTTTTGCGTAAACGCGCCCCGCGGCGGGAACGGCGACCTGTTCGATAGCGGCGTGGAAGGTGCGGCAGTCGGCGGGGGTGTAGGAAAAACGTTTGAGATATTGCCAGCGATAGGCGCGGTAGTCCTCCCCGAACCCGGTGTTTTCGGCGATTTTCAGCCGGAGGCCGAGGACTTCCGCCCATAACTCGTTGATGGGGGCGCGGTCAGCCTGTTCACGGGCGTTGATCGTGTGCCACATTTGTTCGCGGGTGGCCCGGTCGGAGGCCATGTAGCGCGGGGAGAGTTGGGTGATGGTGGTTTCTTCGCCGTCCCAGGTGACGGTCTGCGCGCCGACGAGTTTGTTGAAGCGGATGGCGTTTTGTTGTTCGGCGGCCTGGAGGGGGAGGTTGGCTTCGCGGAAGAGTTCGGCTTCGACGCGCATTTCGCGGAGGGGGAGTTCCATGCCGGGGGGGGTGAGGCCGGTCACTGCGTGATAGGCAAGGAGTTTCTGGGTCAGGGCGTGATTGCCTTTTTGGGCGTGGGGGAAAATGTTTTGGAGGTAGTCTTTGAAGGCGGCTTCGGCGTTGGCGTCGGTGGTGTCTTGGACAGTGGCGACGCGGATGCGGGCAGCGCGCTCACGGAGCAGTTCGGCGAGGCGGGACCAGTCTGCAAGCCAGGTTTCGACGGTGTCGGGGGTGAGGGGTTGGGCTTCGAGGGTGTCGAAGTAGGGCTGGATGTCAGGCCAGGGGAGGGTGAGGAAGAGGGAGGGGGAGGGGAAGGTCATGTAATACTCCTGATGCAATTTTAACCATTAATCTCTCAAATCTTACTTCAAACCCTCCATTCCAACAACGGCGAGCCATCCGATGAATGAAGGTGCTGTTTGTTTTCGGCCCGCCGGGGGATGAAGTCCCCCGCAAACGACGCCGAATAAATCCGGCTTTTTTAGCCCGTTTGAACGGGCGTCGTTTTGTAGCCCGGCGATTGATCGCCGGGCGGGGATCGTCGGGATAATTTGTCAAACTGCAACGACAGGAGATTGGAACACGGAATTCGCGAAAGGTCACGAAAGGCACGAAAGCTTTTCGCGGGGTTCGCGGCTTTTCGTGGGGTTCGTGGTCCAATATTTTCTCAATTTCCGCGAAACTTGCCCTGGCATTTCATCGCCGGGCGGGGATAGTCGGGATAATTTATTCAATATCCGTTCGTTTTCCAACAAATCATCCCCATTCTCCCCTAAAAAAACGGTTAAATTCTTTTAGGGTCGTTACCTTTCCCCTTCTCCCACGATATACTTTTCATCACATGGACCTCCTCACCGAAGCCCTCCCCGCCTCGTATTCTGCGGACGACGAACCCCTCCTCGTCGAAGCCGCCCGACAAAACCCCGAAGCGTTCGACACCCTCTACTGCCGCTATTTGAACCCGGTCTACCGTTACCTGTACAGTCGGGTGCAAAATCAGGCCGATGCCGAGGATTTGACCGCCCAGGTTTTCATCGAAGCGTTGGATGGATTGGCCCGGTACCGCGACCGGGGCACGTTCGCCGCGTGGCTGTTCACCATCGCCCGTCGCCGCGCCATTGACCATCACCGGCGCAAACGTCCGGTCGTCACCCTGGACGAAAATCACGATCACCCCGACGAACACGATCCGCTCGCCCATATTCTGGAAAACGAACGCCTGCACCAACTCGCCCAACATCTGCAAACCCTCCCCGACGCCGACCGTGAACTGCTCCGTCTCCGGTTCGCCGCCGAACTCACCTTCCCCGAAATCGGCACCGTCCTCAAACGCCGCCCCGAAGCCGTTAAAATGGCCCTTCACCGCCTGCTTCAACGGTTAGAAAAAATGATGAACGCTATTTCTTAACGCAAAGCCGCAAAGCCGCAAAGATGCAAAGGTGCAAAGAAACTTAAACACCGCTCCTTCTTTTAAAAAGCCCTTTGCGGCACCTTTGCGAGCTTTGTGTTAAAGAATCCCCCGGATAAACCCATGTCCCCCCTCGAACCCGATCTCGAAACCCTCCACCAGCACCCCACGCCAGACCCCGCGTTTGCCGCCCGTCTGCAACGCGACCTGCGCGCCCGCGCCGAACGCCTCGAAACCCCCGCCCCTCAACCCGCCAGGGCACCCCGCGCCCTTCCCGCCTGGGGCTTGTTCCGCCGCACCTGGACCACCGCCGCGCTCGCCTTCGTGTTGATCCTCGCCGCCCTCGTCCTCTTCGCCGATCCCCAACGCGTGTGGGCCGGCATCCAGCAGTTTTTCCGGTACGTGCCGGGGGTAGGTTTTGTGGATTTGGAAAACGCCCGCGTCCTCTCCGCCCCCGTCGCGGTCGAACGCGAAGGCATCACCTTCATCGTCACGCAAGTCCTCGCCACCACCGACCGCACGATGGTTCGTTTTGAAGTCCAGGGCCTTCCTCCCGCCGAGGAAATCTGGGCCAATGGCGGCGAACGCAACGATGATTTCCATGTCCAACTCCGCCTGTCCGAAGATGCCACGTTGGATTCTGGGGGGATGATGCTCGGGTTGGAAAACGGGCAGATCGAATTCCCCGCTCTGCCCGCGGATACCGCCCTCGTCTTTCTCGAATTCGACTACATTCCTCTCCTCCCGCCTGGCATGTTCCCCGAACAGTGGAGCATCCCCCTCACGCTCCAACCCCTCGAAGGGGAACCAGACACTGCCCTTTTCCCCGAACCGTACATGCCTGAAAACGCGACGGATTCACACTTTGGGATCACGGCAACGGTGTTACAAGTCGCCCAGGCTTCCGAAGGGGCGGCGGTGCAACTTGCAATTGCCTCGGATGGCCCGGCCTGGAGCACTTCAGTAGGAGGTTTCTTCAATTTGCGAGATGATATTGGACATTCTTATGCACAATCTTATGAAGAAAGTGCATCCAGCGTTCAGGTTATGGAAGTTGTTGAAGAGGCCCAAGGGCCTAACAATGAGCTCAACTTACAAACTTATGTTTTTTACCCCACCTCGCTGATGGCGCGGGAATTAACCCTCGAAATTCCTGAAATTAGCAGAAGCTATACGCTCAAGGGTTCGTTCACGGTAGATGTAGGCGAAAATCCCCAAGTGGGGGATAGCTGGACCTTAAACATCCCCTTTGAATTTGAAGGAATCAAAGCAACCATCCTATCGGCGCATCTCACCAAAGAAACCTACCATAATGAAGATACCATCGAAGGTTTCAACAAACTCGAATTCTTAGTCCGATTTGAACCAGACCCAGAGGGCCGCAAGATCAGTTCGTTTTACTTTGAAAATGCGGATGGCTATTTTCAAGGAGGGGGCGCGGAAACCCCCAATGACCCGAAACAACCCGCAAAAGTTTATGTCGAGTTAGACGCTTCCCAACCCTTCCCAACCGGAGTCCTAACCTTCAATTTCGAGCACGCCACCATCGCCTACCCCGGCCCGTGGATTCTCACCTGGCCCATCCCCCGCGGGGAAAACGACCCCGCTTCATCCTACCGCCCCGTCATCCTGCACCCCGACGCCCGCGACACACAAAACGACCTCACCCTCTCCATCTCCGAAACCGTGCAAACCGACCGTCTTTTTGCCCTGGCCCTGGAAGCCGAAAACCTCCCCGCCGGAACAGAATTTCTCTGGCCTATTGCCTGGGGCACAGACCCCTTCAACCCAACCGAAGTCACCCTGAGCGACAATCTCGGCAATGCAATCCCCTCTTCTAATTGGGAAACGAGTTGGGGCGCCTACCAGAACGACAATCTCACCCGCGCCCAAACTCATCTAAACTTTGCGTTACCCCACCCCCTCGCCAGTAAACTGACTCTCACCATCCCCGCCGTGCATCTTTTCATGCACGCCCAAACCAGTTTCGACATCACCCTCCCGCCTGATAAAGTTCCGCTCCGCGGGGAAATCAATTCATTCGCAGACTACCCCCCGAAAGAAGCCTGGGAAGTAGATGTTCCTCTCGAAATTGCCGGGTTTCAGGCCCACTTCACCCACGCCTGGGTGCAAGAAGAGGATGGCTGGCAAACCTTAATCTTGTTTGCCGAGGATGTCATCGAACAGGTTGGCAATTTTCATCTCACTGCGATCCAAATGGAAACCGTACAATCCCCCGACGGGCAAACCTGGAACGTTCCGCCCTTTCCTATGATGTCTGGCTCAGCCGGACAAATCCCAGGCACTTCCACCTATGTTGCCGAATTGAGAATCGCCACCTTCGCCCCCGAACAACAGCCTCTGCTCCCTGGCACCTACCACGTTCAACTCAACGGCGTCCTCGTCACCGTCCCCGGCCCGTGGGAGTTGGGTTGGGATTTGTTGGGACCTTAACGATGAATGGGAATTCATCGCCTGACAAGCAAAACCCGTTGAAACGGGTTATCCCAACCAACAGGTTTCAACCTGTTTTCTCTTTCAGACGCCGAATTCCTATTCGGCGGCGATAGAGATTTGAAATTATCTCCTCCCCAGAATTGCCCATCACTCCCCTCTGATTTTCTTCCTCAACCCCTCCAACCCCACCCACCCCCCCTCCCCCGCCACAAACCAATGATCCCACCCATTGCACGGCGCCCATCCGGTGCGAACCGACCTGGTGGATACTCCCCTCAAAGCCATCCTCCAACCGGAGCCACGCATCACAAAGTAACAAGTGCGCCCCATCTCTGAGGAGATGGGGCGCACTTTGTCTAACATGCATTGCAAAATAAAGGCGGCTCTCCTCAGATTTGTGGGAAACGGCAGTTGAAACTGCGTCAACAAATTACGAAGTCGGCCTTCGCCGACTGATTTTTAACCTGCGAAGGCAGGTTTCGTAGCAGGTTGAGGCGATTGAAATCGCCGAGTTTCCCCAAAAATCTGGGGAGAACCAAAAAGGCTTCCAAAGCGAGTGCCCTTAAGAATTAGAGATGCTAAGACGACTCGCTTTTTGCACTTTCGCCCGTGCCCCTCCCCTCCGAAACCATCCCCGGATCATCCCCTCTGCTACCAACAGATTGATCGTCCAGCACGTCCAAGCCGTAAACGCATATCCCGTCTCCTCCCCAAACAGCATCGAGAGGGGAGCCATCTCCAGGCGAAGCGTGACAGCGGCAAAGGTCAGCGCGAAGTTTCGGATCATCCAGCGGCGGTGGGCTTCCGTGTCCCTAGCCCGGATGGTGCGATACGCCATAACTCCTGTGGCCAGCCACAAGATCGCCAGGGAGGCAAAGCCCACACTCGCCACGATGCCAGAGTAGGCAAACATAGACATGTACAACCCAGCTGTTCCGCCTAGGAGGATGCCGACCAAATACAAACGCCCCATCCACCGATGGATGATAGGGTACTTGTTACGCAGTTTACTCAAAAACTGGAATGGCCCCAGGCTCAAGGCCAGAACCCCCCCGACAATATGTGTGATGATCCCAACCCGATGCGCCAGATACACATTGAGTTGTGCCGGGAAAAACACCTCTGTATCCCAGGTGAAGTACCGGCTAGCGACCAGCGTGATACCCAATGCGAGAAAAGTCATTACGCCCCAACCGATGTTTTTGCTGATTTGATTTGTTTTCATCTTGTTCTCCTTTTATATTTTTGTATTGTAAAGAAGCCCGGATGTTTTTACCTATCCGTTCGCTAACAATTGGATAATCTTTTCCTGTGCCTTGGGCCTTACCTCATCATTTTCCCCTCACCATCTCCCTCAACCCCTCCAACCCAACCCACCCCGCCTCCCCCGCCACAAACCAATGATCCCACCCATTGCACGGCGCGCCGCCCATGAGGTGCGAACCGGCCTGATGGATGCTCCCCTCAAACCCATCGTCCAACCGCAAACGCGCATCGGGTTTCAAGATCGCGCGGCGGGCAGGGTCCTTTTGGAAATAGAGCGTCTGACCGGGAGTGAGGAGGCCGTTTTCGAGCAGGATGGAAAAACGCACGCGGGGCGCGGCCTGTTTTTTGCTCCGCACCTCGAACACCGCCTCGTCAAACGGCTCCGCGAGGGTGGCGTCCACCCGGCGTTGGGCTAGTTCGACATATTTCGCCTCCCGCTCGATGCCGATCCAATTCCGGTGCAGGCGTTTTGCCACCACCCCCGTCGTCCCGCTCCCGAAGAACGGGTCCAGCACCACATCCCCCGGATGACTCGATGAAAGAATCACCCGGTAAAGTAGACTCTCCGGCTTTTGGGTGGAATGGCCCTTTTCGCCGTTCGCGTCCCGGACGCGTTCGTGCCCGGTCGCGAGGGGGAGTTCCCAATCACTTCGCATCTGTTTGTCGTCGTTCAGCCCCTTCATCGCATGGTGATTGAACGTGTACCTGCGCCCCTGCCCGGTACTGGCCCAAATCAGGGTCTCGTGCGCGTTCGTAAACCGCACCCCGCGGAAGTTGGGCATGGGATTGGCTTTAATCCACAGCACGTCGTTCAAAATCCAAAATCCCAAATCCTGCATGATCGTCCCCACCCGAAAAATGTTGTGATAACTCCCGATCACCCAAATCGCCCCGGTCGGTTTGAGAATCCGCTGGCACGCCCCCAACCACGCGCGGGTAAAGGCATCATACGCGGCAAAACTCTCGAACTGGTCCCACGCGTCGGTCACGGCGTCCACGCGGGACATGTTCGGGCGGTGGAGGTCGTTTTGGAGTTGGAGGTTGTAAGGGGGATCGGCAAAGATCAGGTCAACGGAGGCCGCGGGGAGGGCGTTCATCTGGGCGAGACAGTCGCCGTGGAGGATTTGGTCAAGGGGTAGCATGGCTCTATTTTTAACGCAAATGTCGCGGATGTCCATATCTCCAGCCAAAGAGAGATGGATTTCGGAGGCAGTGAAAAAAAACGTGTGCGGAAAGTAACCGCACACGTTTTTTAAGGTCGGTGGCCGCGTCAGGGTTTGTTGAGAACGATGACCGTCCCGGTGCTGTCGCCGTCTGGGTCGTGGTTACTGCCCGGCTGGTAGGTGAACGAGCTGAGGGTGACGTTGGTCACGCTGAAGGTCACGGCGGAAATACTGCCGCGAATATTCGTGCGGGTGAGGGAACACTGGCCGCTGGCGTTGGTGGTGCAGGTGCCGCTCCCGCTGGTGCCGTTACTCCACGCGCCGCTGACGACTGCGCCCGCGACGGGGGCGTCATTCTGATCGTGTACCGTGACCACGACGACTGCGTTCCAGTTATTGCCGTTGGGGGTGGAGGCATTGTCCAAATCGCCAACGTGCAGGGTATTCCCGGAGGGGGGAGGGGTGGGCGTTGGCGGGGTACCGGTGCTGTCACAGGTTTCGACATTGGCGGCGGGGTTATACGTCCAGCCTGCTTTGGTCACATTGGCAACACAGAACGTCCAGTTTGCGCCGTTCCGCACGATGGGAGAAGCCAGCGTGACCTGTCCGCTCGCGTTGGTGACGCCGCTCACCGCCCCGCTCGAAGCGCCGGTGAAGTTCCCGGCGACGGTGGCACCGCTGACGGGCTGGTTATTCGCGTTGACCACGGTGACCAACGCCTGGGCGCTAAACCGATTGTTCCCCGCGGGGACGACGGACATGTTGATGCTGGCGAGGTGCATTTCCGTATTGCCCGGCGGAGGGGTGTTCGTGGGGGTGGGGGTCGGGCCGCCGCTTACCGTGAAAAACACGGCGCTAATGGCGCCCAGATTCCCGGCGCTATCCTGTCCCTGAATGAGGGCAATGTGCTGTCCCGGTGGCAAACCGCTCACGTCAACGGTGACGGTCGCGCCTTCCACAACGCTGTTGAAATTGCCGTCGGTGGGGTTCATGTTCCCGGCCACGCCGCCCGCCCAGGAGGGGGTGTCAAGATAGTATTTGGCCGCGGCAATCGTCTGGCCGCCGTTGGCACTGTCGTTGATGGAGGTGGTCAGGGTCAGGTTGGTCCCGGAGACGTTGCTGTTGACATTCAGCGCATCCGGGCCTTTGACGGTCATGTAGGGGGTGCGGGCGATCTTGGCGGCGTAAATGAAGGCAGGTTTGTTCTCCGGCCATTGCACGGAGTCCACCGTGGCGTAACTGGGCATAAAAGCACCGCCGACTTCAAAGGTGTAGGACGGAACGCCCAGGTTGCCATAAGTGAAATCATCGCTGGTTCCGCTCGTGATGTAGAGACACACGGAGGGTTGGCAGGACTGGTATCCGTTGTAGGTGGCGAATTTATCGCCGATTGCCTTCAGGCCGGTCATGTTGGGGGCTGGCGTGGTCACGTTGCCCCACGGCCAAAGCACGAGGTCGCCGTAACTGTGCAGGGTGATAAACACACCAGTGGTATTTTCGGGTGCGGCGTCATTCTGACCGGGGCCACGCTGGTCGGGCAAAAGCGAGAGCACGTAACTTTCCAGGAGTGCGACTTCCGGTTCGGACCCGGCGGACGGGCCGAGGTAGGTTTGGGCACAGGTGCTGGTGCTGGTCCCCCCGGTGTTCCATTGGTAGGTGTGATTCCGGTTGAGGTCGACGCCGTATTGGGTACTGCTGGAAGGCGGCCATTGATTCGTGCATCCATAGGTTCGATTGGCGTTTTTCCGCTGGTAGTAGGGGCCAAGTTCGACAATGTGATGCCCGTCCGGGTTCACCACCGGAACGATGTACACTTCGTGATAATCCACCAGCCAGGTGGCGTCCGCGTCTGTGCCGTACCCATCTACCAACCAGTCAATGAACCGCATCGCCAGTTCGGGCGTGGTAATTTCGCGGGCGTGGATGTTCGCGACCAGAATAAACCGGGGTTTGGGGCCAGCGATATTTTCGTTGGTGATCCGCATGGCGCGCAGATCATAGCCCGGCCAGGAATGTCCGGCGGGCGTGGTACAGCCGCCGACGGTTTTACAGTAGCTATCGCCGTAATCGACCAGTTCTGTCAGGGTAGGGTTTGCGGCATGGATGGCATCGAGTTCCGTATTGATTTCAACCACCGTCCGATACCCCCCGTTGAAGGTGTCGGCCTGGGTGATGTTATTCAGGGCATCTGTCGCCTCCTCATCCACCTCCACCCGCCACCCCTCTCCGATCAATTGATTGAAGATTTCATCATTCATCCCCACCAGGACAAATTGATCTTTGAGGTCGTTAAATTCGTAAACATCGTACGCCATCAGTTTTCCAATGTCGGAAATTTGCTCGTAGTACACCCGAGCGACAAACTCCCCCTCGGGTTTTTCCCCATCCGGTAAATCCGGATTATCTTCTTGCGTCAACCCGCTTTGACTGAGCAATAATAAAGCGCCCAATACCAAAATCATCCCCAAGAATCGAGTAAACCAACGTTGCGTTTTCATTTTAAGCTCCTCTCGGTCCCAACGCCCGGTTGGGAAAATTTAAAGTAACTACTCAACCAGGGTATTTTTTCAGGGAATCTTCTCTTTAAGCCTGAGCAGTTACAATTTAAAAATAAAGACACCAAAACGGCAGGCCAACCGCCTTTTTGTCATTTCATAGGCACTCCTGAATATTTCATTGAAAGAATAGGGAACCGTAAAATTCTAATGCCTTTCGCCTTTTTTTGTCTAATGTTCTTTAAAATCAAGGAACGGCGTTCGTCCAGACACTGGAATATCTAGACGAACGCCGTTCCTGAGCAAGGTATCAAGCAGAACTTTGGATTATTTAAGCGGCTCATCAGGCATTCTTGTATGCCAATCCGTGACCCCTTGATACGCATCCGCCGCGCGGAACAGCACATCCTCGCGGAAATGCGGCCCCATCAACTGCATCCCGATGGGCAGACCCCCCAACTCCTGTTGGGCGTCCCCATCAAACCCCACCGGGAAACTGATCCCCGGCACGCCTGCCAGGTTCGCAGGCAGGGTGAACACGTCCTCCAAATACATCGCCAACGGATCGTTGGAATGCACCCCGATCTTAAACGCCGTCGTCGGCGCGACGGGCGCGGCGATCACATCCACCTGCCCGAACGCGGTTTCAAAATCCCGTTTGATCAACGTGCGGACTTTCTGCGCCTGTCCGTAATACGCATCGTAATACCCCGCCGACAGCGCATACGTCCCCAACATGATCCGCCGTTTGACCTCCGCCCCGAACCGCTCGCCCCGCGTATTGAAGAACACATCCCACATCGTTTCCCCCGCCTCGCGCGGCCCGTACCGCACCCCGTCAAACCGCGCCAGGTTGGCAGAGGCCTCCGCGGGGGCGATCAGGTAATAGACCGGGAGCGCGTATTCCGTATGGGGGAGGGAGATTTCGTGGATTTCCGCGCCGAGGGCCTGGAGTTGGGCGATGGCGGCACGCACGGCAGTTTCGACGGCGGGCTGAATGCCTTCGATGAAATATTCTTTGGGGACGCCGACTCGCAAGGAGGATAATGGTGCACCCTCCTGATGCGTGAAACGTGATGCGTGATTTTCGATAGGCAAAGCCACACTGGTGGCGTCCAATGGATCGTGTCCGGCGATGGTGCTGAAAATGAGGGCGGCATCGGCGGCGGAAGGGGCAAATGCGCCGACGCAGTCCAGCGACGAGCCATAAGCGACCAACCCGTACCGGGACACGCGCCCATATGTGGGTTTGATCCCCGTCACCCCGCAAAACGAAGCGGGTTGCCGAATGCTCCCCCCCGTATCCGACCCCAACGCCCCCGGAACCAAACGGGCCGCCACCGCCGCGGCACTTCCCCCGCTCGATCCGCCCGGCACGCGGCTGGTGTCCCACGGATTGCGGGACGTTCCATACGCGGAATTTTCCGTAGACGATCCCATCGCGAACTCGTCCGTGTTCGTCTTCCCGACGATGATCACGCCCGCGGCGCGTAACCGGGCGACGGCAGTGGCATCGAACGGGGGCACGAACCCTTCGAGAATCTTCGACCCGCTCGTGCAGGGCAGACCCGCGACGGAGATCACGTCTTTGATCGCAAGGGGAATCCCGGTCAGGAGGTGGGGGGTCTCGCCGCTTTTCCGGGCGGCGATCAGGGTTTGGTCTGCGGCGTCGGCCTGGGCCAGCGCACCTTCGGGGTCGAGGTGGAGGAAGGCTTGGAGATCGGGATCGAGGGCGTCAATCCGCGCGAGGCAGGCTTCCGTCAGTTCGCGGGAGGAAAGTTCGCCGGAGTGGAGGAGGTGGGAGTATTGAGTGAGAGAGAGCGTCGTGAGGTCGGGCATGGGGGATAGGAAGGTAGATAGGGTATATAAGGTAGATAGGGTACATACGGTAAATAAGGGAGAGAGGGTACTTTGTTTACCCTATCTACCCTATTTACTTTATCTACCTTATTTACTCCAACACAGGCGGCACCCGAAACTGATCATCCTCCGCTCGGGGTGCAGTTTTCATCAGGGTTTCGGCACCGAGGCCAGGGCGGGGAACATCGTCGCGGAGGACGGAATGAGGAGGAAGGACGCTGGAGGTGGGGGGTATGCCTTCAGTGTCGAGTTTTTGCAATTGGGCGACGTGATCGAGGATGGCGGAGAGTTGGCCGCGGTAGGTTTCGAGTTCTTCGTCCGTCAGTTTGAGCCGGGCGAGGTGGGCGATGTGGGTGACTTCTTGGAGGGTGAGGGACATGGGGGGAGGGGGAATAATGAATTATGAATTGTAAATGGGCAATGGTTAAGGGAGAGACGTGATTCGTGAAACGTGATTCGTGATGCATAAGATTCACGTTTCACGAATCACGAATCACGTTTCACTTTTTACGCTTTGTTCAATTGATCGAGGGTCTCCGCCACGCCGGGGATGAGATTGGCGCCTTCGGGAATTTGGAGGCTGGCGCCCTGGAAGTCGGCACCGATGGGTTCGTAGCGGCCTTCGAGACGGGTGGCAAGGAAGGCTTCGGCGACGGCGGCAAAGGATAGGTTGTTTTGCGGACGGGCAAAGCCGTGGCCTTCATCAGGGTAGAGCACGTAGGTGACGGGGATGTTTTTCGCTTGCATGGACTGTACGATCTGGTCGGATTCGGCCTGTTTGACGCGGGGATCGTTGGCCCCCTGCCCGATCAAAAGCGGACTGCGGATGTTGTCCACGTAGGTGAGCGGGGAATGTTTGGTCAGCAGGGCGCGGCCTTCTTCGGTGCGGTGATCGCCCACGCGGCTGGTAAAGAGTTCGATCACGGGTTTCCAGTAGGGGGGAATGGTTTCGAGCAGGGTGATCAGGTTGGACGGGCCGACGATGTCCACCCCACAGGCGAAGGTTTCGGGGAACATGGTCAACCCCGCGAGGGTGGAATAGCCGCCAAAGCTCCCGCCCATCACGGCGACCGCGCCTGGCTCGGCAATGCCCTGGGCGATAGCCCATTTCACCGCGTCTTGCTGGTCTTCCATGATCTTTTCCCCCCACTGAAAGTCGCCCGCGTTGATGAACGCTTTGCCGAACCCGGTCGAACTACGGAAGTTGACGGACAGCACCGCGTACCCCCGGTTGGCGAGCCATTGATGGTAGGGGTGATAGCCCCAAAAATCCCGCGCCCACGGCCCCCCGTGCGGAAACAGAACCAGTGGCACGGGTTGATCGGGGATGCCATCGCCGTTCGTATCACTGCCCGCGGGCAGGGTGTAGTACGAGACGAGATTCAACCCATCGCGGGCGGGGATGACGACGGCGTGCATCGGCGCGAGGGCGTATGCTTCCAGCGCGGGGCGGTCGGTGAACAGGAATTCGGCGGCGTGGGTTTGATGATCGTACACGTAATACCGCGTGGGGCTGACATCCATCGAGTACGCCACCACCCAGTAGCGGTTATCCAACGTCCGGCTAACGATGTTGATGTCCCCGTTTGCCACCGTGGCGAGAAAATCGAGGTCGGCTTGAATGGACGGGTCGAGCACCTGCCATTGTTTGCGCGCGTAGGTGAAGGAGACGGCCTGGATGTGTTTTTCGGTCGGGTGGTGGAGAATGTCTCCGAGGTCGGCGCGGGGGTCTTCGGCGAGGAGGGTGGAGGCTTTGGAGGCGAGGTCAATTTCTAACAGGGCGGCAGTGTCCCGACTACGGCTGTCTTGCACGTAGATTTTTTGGTTCGTGCGGTCGAACCCGGCGGTGCCTGTGGTGAGCATGTCGCTCTGCGGCACCTGATCCCAGAGAGTCCACGTGTCCCCGTCGGGGGCGTATAGGTCCATGCCGCCATCGGGGGTCATCTGCTGGGCGAGGCGAATGTGGAAATCGTTGTCTACATCTACCCCGGCAAAGCGGTCATGTTCAAGCAAAAGGGTCAATTCCCCGGTCAGCAGGTTTACCCGGTAGATGTCGTGCCATTGGGGATTGCGGTTGTTCAGCCCGATGATGAGTTCTGCGGGGTATTTGTCGCTTTGGCTAATGATTTGGGCGGCGACTCCGTCGAAGGGGGTGAGGTCGCGTTCGGCCTGGGTGTGGACGTTGACGGCGTACACGTGCCAGTTTTCATCCCCGTTTTTGTCCTGGATGTAGAGGATATGCTCGTTCGTATAGGCCCAGTTGTGCAGGCGGATGCCGCGTCCGGCGTCGTTGGTGATGGGCCGGGCATCGGCGGGGTTCTCGCGCGGGGCAATCCACACGTTCAGCACGCCTGCTTTGGGGGCCAGCCAGGAGACATACGCGCCATCCGGGCTGAGGCGCGCCTGGGTTCGTTCGGGGTTGTCGAAGAGCAGTTTGCGGGGGATGAGAGGGAGAGTATTCATAGATTATTCCTGGAAATTTTTATTTACATATTTTCTCTCGAGTCATTATAATCGTCCCATGCTTGAAGTGGATCAAAGCGGCAAAATCGGCGACACCAAGAACCCCACCATTCTGGCTTATTCCAATCACATCGAAAAAGCCATTTTTATCCCTGCGACGGTTAAACGCCAGTGTGTTCAAATCCTACGATCACAAGGAATGTCAGGGGGAACTATGTACCTTTTCATTTTTGTGAGGGGACTTTATTTATTGTTAGCTGATGCGCTAACTGATGGAGAAATTGTTTTAATTGACGAGGAGTATCCAGGGCATGAACGAGAAATTAAACAGCAATTACTCAATCTTTGCAAACGCGACGGGATAAGTGTTGAACCTTCAAACATTCGCTTTGGAAGGATCGGTAAAAAGTCAAATGCCCATTATCTTGCACTTGGAACATTACAAGGAGCACGAAAGCCTACCTGCCAGATCGGATTAGATGAGTTGATGGGGATAATGTAAAATTTTTTTTAATCATAAACAAAAGATGGCACGATATCGTGCCATCTTTTGTTTTCATATAAATGTAGACAGAGAAATTTAAATAAAAAAGATCGGGGGCAGTCTTTCAACTGAACAACCTAGTTCGGCCTCTGAGAGGGTCCCTGGTCGCCCGATCTGATAAAAAAAGGATAACACCTTCGATTCGGGTTGTCAACTACTCATCAAACGTCACGACGACGGTCATCCCCCAGCGCAGGCGAGGGTCGATATCGTCGAGCAGGATGCTGGCGGTGTAGGTGATGTCGCCACGTTTTTCTTCGAAGACATCGGAGATGGAGTCCACCGAGCCGGTCAGGGTGAGTTCGGGGAGGGCGTCGGGGACGATGCGTACGGTTTGGCCGTCGGCGACTTTGACGACTTCGATTTCGGTGAGGTTGTCGGTTTCCACGTACCATGCAGAGAAGTCGGCGATGAAGACAACCGGCGTGGCGGGGGTGATTTGTTCGCCTACGATCAGGTCGAGGGTGACGATAGTGCCGTCAATGGTGGCGACGAGGTCGAGGTTTTCGAGATTGGCCTGCGCGGCGGCGAGGGTGGCCTGCCCGGTCAGGAGACGCTGTTCGGCGGTGGCGATACGTTGTTCGGCGGCGGCGATGCGGGCGTCGGCGAGGGCGAGGTCGTCTGGGTCGGGGCCGACGATCAGTTCATCGTAATCCTGTTGAGCCTGTTCGAGTTGCGCGTTGGCGATGGCGAGTTCGGCTTCCCCCTGTGAAAGGTCAAAATCGTTGGTGGTGCCAGTGAGGGCATTGTAATTGCGGACGGCGGCGTCGTAGGCTTTTTGGGCTTCGGCGACGCGGGCTTGCAGGGAGGCGCGCACCAGGTTGTCGGCAGGTTTGTTTTCGTAGGGTTCAAAATCTTCCTGCGCTTTTTCGAGGGCGTCTTCCGCCAGGACCATTTGGGTGTAGGCGAGGTCGATGTCGGTCTGATCGGCGGTGGTGTTCAGGTAGCCATAATCGCGTTCGGCATTGTATTGGCGTTGGCGGGCGTCTTTGAGGGCTTGTTGAGCCACGGTCGCCTGATCGGGCCAGAGATCGTAGATGGTTTCTTTGGCTTGTTGGGCGGCGAGGAGGTCGGATTCGGCGGCGGCTTTTTCGAGGGCGGCGGCGGCAAGTTCGAGTTCTGCACCGGAGACGGCGGCTTCATATTGCTCACGGTCCCCCAACCGGGCCAGCACATCGCCCGCTTGCACATCATCGCCTTCTTCGACAAGGATTTCGGTGACCTGTCCGGCGGTGACAAACGAGAGTTGGACGGAGTCGCGCGGGACGAGGCGGCCTTCGGCCACGACGGCAAAACTATCCACCACGGCGGGGAGGTTGGTGGTTTCGCCTGTCGCGGGGGCGGCGGCCTGGGCGCAAGCGGTTAGTAGAATGGCTGACAAAACAGCCAGGATCAACATTCGTGTTTTCATGTATTTTCTCCACAAGTTGTATAATATTTGTATGGTTTTTATTATACATAATGTATAATGTTTGTCAATACTATTCGTAGCAGTAATTCGCAAGATAGCTTATAGGAAAATAGGCGATCCCCTATCGCCATGAACTAAGGTAAAATCTCGCCCACAAGTTTCCCAAAGCCTTTCAAGGGGAAAGTTTTCACCCCTTCGGAAATCGATCACGAGAAAAAACATGACCAACATTTCCCACGCCCTCAAACAAATCTCCCTCTTCGCGGGATTATCCGACGAAATGATCGCCCAATTAAGCACCAAGATCGTGGAACAACAGATTCCCGCGGGCACCACGCTGTTTCGCGAGGGGGACCCCGGCGACGCCCTGTACTTTATCGTAGAAGGCCAGCTTGAAATCTCACAATTGTTAGGGGCCGATAAAGAAGTGGTTCTGGGCGTCTTTCAGGCGGGTGATTATTTTGGCGAAATGTCGTTATTGGATGAAAAACCCCGCTCCGCCACCGCGCGCGCCCAAACCGACAGTTGCCTGTTAGCCCTGGCCAAAGATGACTTTGACTCCTTATTGGATACCCACCCCGCCCTCGCCCGCAAACTCACCAAGGCCATTTCCAATCGTTTACGCACCACATCTCCCATGAAAACCAGGGCCATTCCCCAGGAAGCGGAAGAAAAAGCGCCCGCCGAAGGGCCAGAAGTACGGGTCTTTATCTCGTATTCCCGCAAAGATAAAGCCTTTGTGCAAAAACTGAATGAGGCCGTCGTCAAAATGGGCATGGACACCTGGGTCGATTGGGAAAACATCCCGCTCACTGTCGATTGGTGGGCCGAAATTCAACGGGGAATTGACAACGCCGACGCCTTCGCCTTCGTCATCAGCCCCGACTCCCTCAACTCGCGCGTCTGCAACGATGAAATTCAGGCCGCCGTCGAAGGCCACAAACGCCTCATTCCCATTCTCCACCGCGAACCCGAACCCCAAGGGACGATCCATCCCGCAATCGGGGCAACCAACTGGGTCTATATGCGCTCAGACCAAGAAATGACCACCCACATCCCGGAGATGGTCCGCATCATCCGTCTTGACCTGGAATGGGTTCAAACCCACACCCGCCTCCTCATCCGCGCAGGGGAATGGGCCAATGCCCGACGCGATAACAGTTTTCTTCTGCGGGGAGTGGACCTCGAAAAAGCCGAACAATGGCTGGCAAAGGCCGAAAACATTCCTGATCCCAAACCCTCCCCACTCCATCAAGATTACATCTACGCCAGCCGCCAAGACACCCTCCGCCGCAGAAACCTGACCTTTGCCGGGCTTGCAACCGGGTTGGTCATTCTCTCCCTGTTGCTATTAACCTTCATCGGGTTCAACAATGCCAATGTCAACGCGCAAAGAGCCATCGAACAACTCAACCTCGCCAGCACCGCCCAGGTAGAAGCCGAAAACCAAAAAGCGGAGGCCGATACCCAACGCGGCATCGCCGAAACCCAACGCGCGGACGCCGATGTCCAACGCATCAATGCCGAAGGTCTCCGCGCCACCGCCCAGGCGGAATCCGAACTTCGCGCCACCGCCCAGGCCGACGCCTTCTTCCAACGGGATTTGGCACTCTCCCGACAACAGGCCGCCCAGGCCTTGAGCTTTATCAACACCCAGCCCGACCTCGCCGCCCTGCTGAGCGTGGAGGCATATCAATCATCAGACACCTTAGAAGCCCGCAATGCTTTGCTCACCGTTTTACAACAAAGCTTAACGCGTGAAATCGTGCCCCTGGTGCCAGAAATCCCGACCCAACTTTCCGGGATTTACGGGATTACCTTTAGCCCCGATGGAAAATATTTAGCCTTTAGCCAACAGAATGGCACCATCATCGTTTGGAATGTGGCGACTGGCTCGTTAGAGCGAAGTTTTTCGGGACACGAAGGAAAACGGATTTGGAGTTTGGCCTTTAGCCCGGATGGGAAAATGCTGGCCTCGGGCGGAGATGATTCCGCCGTTTATCTTTGGGACATCGCCACGGGAACCCCCACCGCGCGGCTGGACACTTCCAACCTGGCGCTTTCCGTTGCGTGGAGTCCGGATGGCACGGAGGTCGCCGCGGCGGCAGGCCCCCGCGTGATTGTGTGGAATATTCTGGAGGATGTCCGCCGGGAAACCAGCCTGGTCTTCGTCATCAACCAGCTTGCCTGGTCCCCAGATGGACAAAAAATCGCCGCGGCAAATCGTGATACGGTGGTTTATCTTTTGGACAGCCAAACGCTCGATACGCTTCAAACCCTGCGCGGGCACATCGGGGATGCCCAAAGTGTGGCCTGGGCACCCGATAGCACCTTACTCGCGTCCGGGGGGATCGACGCGCGCATCCTGCTGTGGGACACCCGCACCGGCACGCAGGTGGCCGAATTAACGATGCACCAGGGCATTGTCTACGGCCTGGCTTTTAGCTACGACGGCAAAATTCTGGCCTCAGGCAGTCAAGACCGGCAACTGCTTCTATGGAATGTCGAAACCCGAAGTTTTCTGACCACTGTAAAAACCTTCGGGCGCGATGTGCAGGGCGTCGCGATGACACCCAACGCAGGGAAAATCTATCTCGCGGCGGGGGGACTGGATAAAAATATCAGCGTATACGAAATTCAGCTCGACCAACCCCTCAGCGAAAAATTAGCCGCTGAGGTCGGAAAAGTTGCCGGCCTCGCCATTTCCTCGGAAGGCACACTCACCACCTTTTCCCAACAAGGGGGCACCAGCGTGGAGCTTTTCGAGACAGACCAGGTTTCATTCAATGTTGCACAAAGTCTCAAAAAATTAACCGTCGGAGAAATCTCCAGCCTCGCGTTAAGCCCCGATGCAAAAATCACACTGATCGGACAACAAAATGGCCGCATTGTCCTCACCCACCTCGAAACAAATGAAACCCTCAACTTTACCCGCCCCGAACCGGCGACTGCGCTGGCCTTCCGCCCGGACAACTTACAATTCGCCTCCAGCCATTGCCTAACTTATCAAACCGAAACCCTTTCTCCCCAATGTATTAATGCCGAGGTTCAAATTTGGGATTTGGAAAATAAAACGCCCGCCCAAACGCTCACCGGTTTTTCCAGCAACATTACCGCTTTAGCTTATTCGCCCGAGGGGCATATTTTGGCAACCGGACATGAGGATCAAACGATTTTGTTGTGGGACCTCAATCTTGGCGAACAAATCGGGATTCCTTTGGTGGGGCAACAAGCCCCGCTCACCAGTCTGGCGTTTTCCCCGGAAGGAACCCTTTTGGCCTCAGGAAGTGCCGATAATACGATCATTTTATGGGATTTACGATCAGCCCAACCCCTGGGCGACCCATTAACTGGCTCTGCCGAAGGCGTGCTGAGTCTGACATTTCAACAAGATGGGAAGGTTTTATTTTTAGGCACAGGCGATGGAAATGTATATCGGTGGGAAGTAGATACCCAGCTTTGGAAAAACCTGGCTTGTGGCCTGGCTGGCCGAAACCTGACCACGGATGAATGGGCTTTATTTTTCATCGGAGAAGTCTATCGCACCACCTGTGAACAATACCCGCCTGGGGAATAAGCCTCCTCTTCAAAACCTGTCGTCTCCAGACCCCCATAAGGACGATAATTTTCGGACTAATCTCAGCCCTGGCTGAGTACGGTTAAGAAAATGAGGCTCTCCCGTTAATTCTGGAGAGCCTCATTTAATCAAGCAACCGGCTCGTGGGGAGAAATTGCCCCACGCCGGATTTGGCAATCCAACGAAAGCGAACGTTACAAGATTTACAATTTAATCGAAACTACCAAGCCAGGGATAAGGTTCGCGCGGAAAAACCCGGGGATGGAATCGGCATTTTACCCACACCCACAGATACCTCTAACGTCATTTTTCAGGGCAATTTTCGTTTCATTTCATAATTACTTTTTCGTGGTAAGATGTTAAGTCCGGTAAAAGAATGAGGCGAATTTATGTCTTTTCCTAAGTTTTCCATTATTGCCCCCGTCTATAACGAAGAACAAACGCTCCCCGTTTTGTATCCCCGCATCAAAGAAGTGATGGAGCAAACCGGTGAAGATTGGGAGCTTGTTTTGATCAACGATGGCTCTGCTGACCGTTCATCCGAAATCATGCGGGAATTGGCGGCTCAAGACCCGCGCGTGCGACCCGTCATTTTCGCCCGTAATTTTGGGCACCAGATCGCTGTCACCGCCGGGTTAGATTTCAGCCGGGGGGAGGCGGTGGTGATCATTGACGCTGACCTGCAAGACCCGCCAGAAGTGATCTTGCAAATGATCGAAAAATGGCGGGAGGGGTACGAGGTCGTGTACGCCGTCCGCGCCGAACGGGAGGGCGAAACTTGGTTCAAACTCTTTACGGCCTCGCTGTTTTATCGGCTGATCCGTAAAATTACGGATGTGAATATTCCGATGGACACAGGGGATTTTCGGTTGTTGGATCGGAAAGTGGTGCAGGTGATGAACCAGATGCGTGAACGGCACCGGTTCCTGCGCGGGATGTCGTCTTGGGTGGGGTTCAACCAAATCGGCGTGAACTATCGACGGGCCGCGCGCTACGCGGGGGAAACAAAATATCCGCTCAAAAAGATGCTTAAACTCACCTGGGATGCCATCACCGGGTTTTCATATTTTCCGCTTCAACTCGCCACGTACACGGGCTTTTTTGCCGCCGGGCTGAGTATTTTTGCCATTCCGCTTGTCGCGTACCTGCGTTTGACCGGGTCACAATTTTTCTTTGGCCAGGCAACCACTTTGATTGCAGTCTTGTTTTTGGGCGGCGTGCAACTGATCTCGTTGGGGATTTTGGGCGAGTATATTGGCCGTCTGTACGATCAAGCCAAAGGCCGTCCGCTCTACATTACGCGCGAAGCCCCGGATATGCGCGAGGTGAATATAGAAAACGTTCCTTAGCAGGCGCTTTTTGTGCTCTGCATTACACACCACTTCGTACCCCATGAAGGAAGTTTTCCCAAGTTTGCACACGAAAAAAAACTCAAAAAACTTCCTTCATAAACTATTCAACTATTTTTTATTGCCTCCTCTTCCCTCTACCATGATTGACCTCACCCTCTATCCCGACCGTTTGGAACGCGCCGTGCAACGCGCACGTGAACGCCACATCGTGATCCCCACCTACGCACAAATGAAAGACCCCACACAAGCCCCCGCGTCCGTGCAGGACGCGCTTGCCCGCGTGGGGCTGTGGGATGTCAACCCGTTGAACCTGTTTCGCATCACCTGGAAAAATGAACCGATCCCGACGGGGGGCGGTTTTGGCCCGGTGAATGTGATCGAGTTTCCCAGTGCCTTGACCGGGGTGCCCGCGCGCATCTTGGCCTTGGTGGGGAAATGGTTCCCGACCGGGGCGCACAAGGTGGGGGCCGCGTTTTCCTGTCTGGTGCCGCGGCTGGTGACCGGGCAGTTTGACCCGACCACGCAGAAGGCTGTGTGGCCTTCGACCGGGAACTATTGTCGGGGCGGGGCGTATGATTCGGCCTTGTTGGGCTGTGAGTCCATTGCGATTTTGCCCGAAGGCATGAGCCAGGAGCGGTTTGATTGGCTGGCAAAAATTGCCGGGGAAACGATTAAAACGCCAGGCAGTGAATCGAATGTCAAAGAGATTTTTGATAAATGTTGGGAATTGCGCCACTCCGGGCAAGATTTGATGATCTTCAACCAGTTTGAGGAGTTTGGCAATTATTTGTGGCACTATGATGTGACCGGGCACGCGATGGCAGAGGTGCTGGAACGGGCGCTGGGACCGCGCGGGCGGTTCCGCGGGGTGGCGCTCACGACCGGGTCCGCGGGGACGATTGCTTCGGGCGATTATCTCAAACAGCTGTTTCCCGGGAGTGTCATCACGGCGAGTGAGGCGCTCCAATGCCCCACCCTGCTCGAAAACGGGTTTGGCGCGCACCGCATTGAAGGGATTGGCGACAAACACGTGCCTTTTATTCATAACGTCAAAAATACCGATCTCGTGACTGCGATTGATGACAACGCGGTCGTTTCACTGGCCCGTTTGTTTAACGAACCGGCTGGGAAGAAGCACCTGGTCAAACAGGGCGTGTCGGAAGCGTTGGTGGGCAACCTGCATTTGCTCGGGTTTTCGGGCATTGCGAATCTGCTGTCTTGCATTAAAGTCGCCAAATATTACGACATGGGCGAAGACGATGTGATGATGACGATGTTGACCGACTCGATGGATTTGTACGGGAGCCGCCTCACGGAAATGCACGAGGAGGTGGGCGAGTATACGGAGTTGGATGCCGCCGCACATTTTGCCCGCTACCTGCATGGCGAGAACACCGCCAACATGCTCGAACTCCGCTACCCGGATCGCAAGCGCATTCACAATCTGAAATATTACACCTGGGTGGAACAACAAGGGCGCACCTTTGAAGAACTGAATGCCCAATGGGATGAATCCTATTGGACTTCTATCCAAGGCATGTCCGGTCAGATAGATGAATTGATCACGGAATTTAACGCCCGCGTCGGTTAAAGTAAACCTTATGGACGACGCGCCCAGGGAGCGCGTCGTCTCTTTTCTTCTCGATCAAAATGTCCGGTCTCACCTCTGAATTATTTAGCGAACAGAATCTCCGCCAAAAAGCGGGCAATGCGTCCTTCTCCAAGGGAATGCAATATTATTGGCAACGCAACGTAGAGCTTGTGACGTTGGAGGAAGATCATGCCCACATACATGTCACTGGGGGTCAGCAATATTGTGTGGATTTTGAAGAAATCGATGGGGAGTTGTATTACGAATGTACCTGCCCTTTTGGACAAAACGAGAATTTTTGTAAACACCTCGTAGCCGCCGGGTTATATTTGCGGGATTATCTCCGCGCCCACGGGGCCAGTATGTGGAAGGGCATTTTAGACAACGCCCTTCGGAGCGCCGAGACCCCCGCGGCGCGCGCCCGCCCTGCTCCGTACCTGCTCTTTTTTAGTTTGCAAGCCAACTATGGTGTTTGGGGGCTTACCCCTCTGACCCTGGCCTCCAACATCTTGCCCGAAAGTGGCTGGACTCCAGAAGACCCCCAGGCCGTGGCCGCGTTGTTAGAGATTTTTGAACACAACCCGTGGATGGCCGAAAAAGCCAAAGCCCCACGCCAGGCCCTGGACCCCGCCGCGTGCCTGAACGGAACCCCCGATTTGGTCGCCATCGCGAATCTAATTCTGCGCTCCGAAGGGTATAACGTGGGCTATTATTACAGCTACAACCGCCCCATTCAGGAATACCTGGCCCTGCTGGCAAACGCAAACGCCCACCTGTTTACCGGCCCCCTCACCCAACCCCTGGAAAAATCCCTCAGCATTTACAAAGAAGAAGCCCTGCTCGAACTCGAAATGACCGATGAAAACGGCGAAGGGGTGGCGCTTCAAGCCACCTTACGGACCGTGCAGGCCACCATTCCCCTCCAAAAAGGGCAAACCCACATCATCACCCGCAACCCCACCTGGCTGTTGACCGACCACGCCGTCCTCAAACTCTCCGAAACCATCCCGGCAGACATTGCCAACGCGTTTCTCAACACCCCCCGCCTGCAAATCCCCAAACGCGGCGAAAACGACTTTCTCGATAAATATCTCCTGCCCCTCGCCAACGTACTGCCCGTCACAGGCGCACAAATTCACTGGGAAGAGATAACTGCCGAACCTGTCAAACGCCTCTACCTGGGCGAAAAAGACAACGAACTCCTCGTTCAATTACGCTTTGGGTACGGAGAATACGAAGTCGGGTACCAAAAACCGGCCCCTGCCATCAGCGTACAACGAAAATCCGACGATTCCTGGACCCTCCTCCGCATCCACCGCACCCCTGTCCGCGAAGACGAGATTTTTAGTTCCGTCTCCTCCGCGCGAAGCGGGCTGAAGTACGGGAGTTATCCCCACCCCTCCGACACCTTCCTGCTCCGCGCCAAAGTCACCCCCATCGATTTTCTGCTCAGCAAAATTCCCCTGCTCGTCGCCGACGGGTTTGAAATCTACGGGGAAGACACCCTCAAATCGGCCCGCGTCAACCGCAATCGCCCCACCATCTCCCTCAACGTCACCTCCGGCATTGACTGGTTCGACGTAATGACCGTGATCAAATTTGGGGAAGTTGATGCCTCCCTGCAAGAGGTGCGCCGCGCCCTGCGGAAAAAAGAACGGTTTATCAAACTCGCCGATGGCACCATTGGGGAAATCCCCGAAGAGTGGTTGCAAAAATACCGCCACCTGTTTGGCCTGGGCGAACAAACCGACGACGGCGTCCGCTTATCGGACCATCATTTGACCCTGCTCGATCAATTGCTGGAAGAAGCCGACCGAACAACCGCAGACGAACAATACCGCCAACGCCTCCAGCGATTAACCCAATTCAGCGGCATCGCCCCCCAAACCCTGCCCGCCCACTTCACCGGAGAACTGCGCCCCTATCAAAAGGCCGGGTTCGACTGGCTCCACTTCCTGCACGATTACAAATTCGGCGGATGTCTGGCTGACGATATGGGGCTGGGCAAAACCGTACAAGTCCTCGCCTTCCTGCAATCTCTGCGAGAGAATAACGCCCCGCAAAAAGCCAACCTCATCGTCGTCCCCCGCTCCCTGCTCGTCAACTGGGAACGCGAAGCCGCGCGGTTCACCCCTGGGCTACGCGTCCACCACCACTTCGGCATCGCCCGGGAAAAAGAAACCCCCGGCTTTGACGAATACGACCTCGTCCTCACCACATATGGCACCTTACTCCGCGATGTCCAAACCCTTCGCATGTACAAATTCCACTACGTGATCCTGGACGAATCACAAGCGATCAAAAACCCCGCCGCCCAAACCTCCAAAGCTGTCCGCCTGCTCAACAGCGAACACCGCCTCGTGATGACCGGCACCCCCGTCGAAAACAACACCTTTGAACTTTGGTCGCAGTTCGCCTTCCTCAACCCCGGCCTGCTGGGCAACCTGGAATATTTTAAAGAAGAGTTTTCCGGCCCCATCGAACGCAAAAAAGACAACGAAACCGCCAACTTTCTCAAAAAGATGGTCTTCCCCTTCATCTTGCGCCGCACCAAAGATCAAGTGGCCCCCGAACTGCCCCCCCGCACCGAGCGCATTCTCTACGCCGACATGGACCCCGCCCAGCAAAAACTCTACAACAAAACGCGGGACTACTACCGCTCCCTGTTAATGGGCCTGATCGAAGAAGAGGGCATGAATAACGCCCGGATGAAAGTGCTCGAAGGCTTACTCCGTCTGCGTCAGATCAGCAACCACCCCAAACTGGTCGACGCGGAGTTCCGCGGCGAATCGGCCAAAATGGAACTCCTCATCGAGCATCTCGAAACCCTCGAAGCCGAAGGTCACAAAGCCCTCATCTTCTCCCAGTTTGTCGAAATGCTCAAACTCGTCCGCGTGGAACTGGACAAACGCAAAATCAAGTACAACTACCTGGACGGGCGCACCCGCAAACGACAAGAACAGGTAGACGAATTTCAAACCGACGCCAGCATCCCCTTTTTCCTCATCAGCCTCAAAGCCGGGGGCGTGGGCCTCAACCTCACCGCCGCCGATTACGTCATCCACATTGACCCCTGGTGGAATCCCGCCGTCGAAATGCAAGCCACC